>JAPKCG010000040.1 GCA_028823055.1 Sphingomonas bacterium | reverse complement strand
CTGTTGAGTACCGGAATCAGGCCGGGTGCGCCGTCAAGCGTCCCGTTATCGTTGGTGCCTCGATAATAATAGCCGGTGCCGAGTAACGACGACGACTTGCTTTCAGCATAGCTGACGCCGGTGCGGTAATCCCAGTCGGCGAACAGCGGCCCTTCGGCGTTGAGCGCGGCGCGGAACGTCGTCGTTGTCGTCGTGATCTCGCGTTCGCCGCACGCGATACAGCGCCAGCGATAGGCGAAGCTGGAATTCTGGTTGAGCAGCCCGGGATAGACCGAATTGACGCGGCCGATCAGGTCGTTGAATACCGCATCGTTGACACCGGGGATCAGCTTGTAACTGTAATTCTGCGTCGACGTGTTCGGCGTGATCTGTACCTGGGAGAATTTTTTCGCGGAATCGGCGTGCGATCCGGTCACTTCGAGCACGACGTCGTGCCGCCCGAACCGCTTCACCGCACGACCCAGATATGTCAGCGTTTCCAGCTTCTGCTGTAGAAAGGTGTTCCTGCCGGTGTCGAACGTACAGGCAAGGCCATTGCCCGGCGCCGCCCAGACGAGCGTATCGTAATTGCCCTGATCGACGATCGAATCGCATCCGGGCTGACCTGGCAGCCGCAGGATATTGATGCCCCCCGTCGCGCGTTGCGTCGTGCCGGGAATAAGGGGGAAGGCGGCGCTCGACGGGAAACTGGTTCCAGCCAGATTGACGATCGTCGCGAACGGCGTGCCGCGCGTGTCGACGCCGAGGCCGCGATCGCGCTGAAACGTGTCGATGAAGTCGCGCTCCCGAGCGCGCAGCGGCAGTGCCCAGCTGTAGCCGACCGTGCCCATGACGTTGAAACCCTGATCGTCGAGGTCGCCATAGCCCGCGATCGCGCTCAGCCGATAGATGGGGGCATCGCCGCGTTCGGTAACATCGGCATAGGCCGATGCGCCGAAGCCCCGATAATCCTTCTTGGTAATGAAGTTGATGACGCCCGCCAGCGCATCGGTGCCATAGATGGCGGAGGCGCCATCCTTGAGCACTTCGACGCGCTCGATCGCCTGAAACGGGATCTGGTTGACGTCGACCGCGCTGCCTGTCGTTCCCTGTGCCGCGACCCGGCGACCGTTAAGCAGCACCAGCGTCGCCGCCGCGCCCTGACCGCGCAAATTGGCGAACGATGCGCCGTTATTCCCGCGGCGTTCGGCGGTGACGACGTCGGAATTGCTGGCCAGATTATCCGCGCCCGATCCGTTTGCGGTGAGGAACGACAGCAATTGTTCGGGGCTGACGATGCCGTTGCGCTGCAATTCCTGAGTCGTGATGATCTGCAGCGGCAGCGCGCTGTCGTTCGGGTCCTGACGGATGCGCGATCCGGTGACGAGGATGTCGCGGTTGCCGCCCTTTTCGTCGGCGCGATCACCCGCGATCGACGCGCCCGTATCGGGCGTCTCCGCGCCGGTCGACGTCGCGGCTTCCTGAGTTGTTGATTGCGCCAATGCCGTCTGCGGCATCGCCCAACCCAGCGCGGTCCCGCCGATCAGGAACAGCTTCAGCGTCGTCGAACCAGCCATGTCGTAACCCCCCAAACGCGCGAGCCCCCCTCGCGATCAATTGGAGATACGGTAACGCGATCGTAACATGGCGCTAGCGGTTTCTGCGCCGTCATGTGTGCGAGCTATCGACTCATAACCGCGCCCTATGATGTGTGACCTTGATGAAGAACCGGCGCGAAAACTGGTCTGCGCCGGTTGCTTGCTGGCGGGCGCGCTGCGCCGTCACCGGGGCGTCGCTCAGCCCCCTCCGGCCTGCGCCGCCAACACCGCGAGCAGCAGCAGCGCGACGATGTTGGTGATCTTGATCATCGGGTTGACCGCCGGTCCTGCCGTGTCCTTGTACGGATCGCCAACGGTGTCGCCCGTTACGGCCGCCTTATGCGCCTCGGACCCCTTGCCGCCATGATTGCCGTCCTCGATATATTTCTTGGCATTGTCCCATGCCCCGCCGCCGCTGGTCATCGAGATCGCGACGAACAATCCCGACACGATCACGCCGAGCAGCATCGCGCCGACTGCGGCAAAGGCCGATGCCTGACCGTCGACGAGCAGGATGATGTAATAGAGCACGATCGGCGACAGCACCGGGAGCAGCGAGGGGATGATCATTTCCCGGATCGCGGCCTTGGTGACGAGGTCGACGGTGCGCCCGTAATTGGGGCGGGACGTCCCAGCCATGATCCCCGGATTTTCGCGGAACTGGCTGCGTACTTCCTCGACCACCGCGCCCGCCGCGCGGCCCACCGCGGTCATTCCAAACGCCCCGAAGAGATAGGGGAGCAATGCGCCCAACAGCAGTCCGACGATGATGAAGGTATTGGACAGACTGAAATCGACCGTGACGTTCGGGAAATATGTCGCCAGATCGGTCGTATATGCGCCGAACAACACCAGGGCGGCGAGCGCGGCGGAGCCGATCGCATAGCCCTTGGTCACCGCCTTGGTCGTGTTGCCGACCGCGTCGAGCGCATCGGTCCGGTCGCGCACTTCGTCGGGCAGGCCCGCCATCTCGGCGATCCCCCCCGCATTGTCGGTGACGGGGCCATAGGCGTCGAGCGCGACCACCATGCCCGCCAGTGCCAGCATCGCGGTCGCACCGAATGCGACACCGATGATGCCGGCGAATTTATAGCAGGCGACGACCGCGACGACGATGACGATCGTCGGCAACGCGGTCGATTCAAGGCTGATCGCGAGGCCCTGAATGACGTTGGTGCCGTGGCCCGTCTCCGATGCCTTGGCGATCGATCTCACCGGGCGGTAATTGGTGCCTGTATAATATTCGGTGATCCAGACGAGCGCCCCCGTCAGCGCCAGCCCGATCATCATGCACCAGAACAAGCCCATGCCCGTAAAGCTCGCTCCCGCCACGCTCGTCGCGCCGGTCGTCAGGTCATCGCCCGCAGGGTTGAGGAACCCCGCGCCGCCGATCGTCGCGTTGAGATCGCCCAGCACATAGACGCACGACGCATAGATGGCCGGCACCGCCAGGATGACCGAGGTCCAGAAGCCCTTGTAGAGCGCGCCCATGATCGTGCCGCCGCCGAGCCGGACCATATAGGTGCCGATGATCGAGGTGATGATGCACACGCCACCGACCAGCAGTGGCAATGTCATCAACCGTGTCAGTTCGGCGGTATCCGCGCGGATCAGCAGCGCGATCGACACCATCGTCAGGCCGAGCGTCACGACATAGGTTTCGAACAGATCGGCGGCCATGCCCGCACAGTCGCCGACATTGTCGCCGACATTGTCCGCGATCGTCGCGGGGTTGCGGGGGTCATCCTCGGGGATTCCCGCCTCGACCTTGCCGACCAGATCGGCCCCGACATCGGCGGCCTTGGTAAAGATACCGCCGCCAAGCCGGGCGAAGATCGAAATGAGCGACGCCCCGAACGCCAGCGCGGTCAACGCCTCGACGATGATCCGGTCGTTGGGCGCGTGGCCCGCAGGTCCCGTCAGATACCAGAAGAAGCCGCTGATCGCGAGCAGGCCGAGCCCCGCGACAAGCATCCCCGTCACCGCGCCTGACCGGAACGCCATGGTCAGACCGCCTTGCAACGACGTCCGCGCCGCCTCTGCGGTCCGTACATTCGCGCGCACCGAAATGTTCATGCCGACATAGCCTGCGACACCCGACAATACCGCGCCGATGACGAACCCGACGGTCGAAATCAGTCCCAGCGTATACGCCAGGATGATCGCGACGATGACGCCGACGATCGCGATGGTGGTATATTGCCGCCCCAGATACGCCTTCGCGCCTTCCTGAATGGCGGCGGCGATGTCCTGCATCTTCGCGTCCCCTGCGGACGCGCGCAGCACTTGCTGGCTGGTGATGAAGCCATAAATAACTGCGACAAGGCCGCAGGCTATGGCGATGTAGACCGTGGTCATGAACATCCTTCCCCTATTTTTTTCATCAGGGGTGCCGGTTAGCCGGTCTGTCCCCCCTCGGATCGGGAGCCTATGGCGCGCCGCTACCGCTGGCAAGCGCCGCCGAGCCCTGACACCGGGGCAGGATCATTCGCCTTGATGTTCGTAACCGAGCGAGGCGGGTAACAGCATGAGCGTGCCGTCGTCGGTCAGCGTCAGGCCGCTTCCCGCAACGAACGCTCCGATCGGGGTCGCCGCGACTCGCGGGACGAAGGTCGGTGCGGCTGCGAACAGCAATTCATAATCGTCGCCCGCCGTCGCCGCCGCCATGCGGTCGCCCGAATAGGCGCGATAAGCGGGGGATAGAGGGATCGCGCCTAGATCGATCGTGACGCCGATGCCGCTTGCCGCGGCCATTCGCGACGCATCGATCAACAGCCCGTCGGATATATCCATCATCGCATGCGCACTCGCCGCGAGTCGGCGTCCTTCGTCGAGCCGGGGCAGGGGGCGCCGATACCGCGCCAGCAACTCGTCCGGTCCGTCCGCTCCCTTGGCGATGTCCAGCCCGGCGCCAGCATCGCCGATCGTCCCCGTCACCCAGAGACGGTCGCCGGTCAACGCGCCCGATCGCGGCGGCGCGGCACCCCCGCGGCCAAAGGCGGTGACGGTCAAGATGCGCGGCGCGCCACGGGGCAGCGTCACCGTATCGCCGCCGACCAGCGGACAGTCGTAGCGGCGGAGTATCTCGTTTAGGCCGGTTAGGAATGCGGTGTCCCAGGCATCGTCCGACAGGGGGTAGTTGAGCAATATCCCGACCGGCATCGCGCCTTGCGCGGCGAGGTCGGACAAATTGGTCGCGACCAGTTTCCACGCGACGTCGGCGGCGGGATCGTCGGCAAGGAAGTGGACGCCCTCGACCAGCGTATCGGTCGTCACGGTCATGCCGCCCAGTATGGCGGTATCGTCGGCGAGCGCCCGGGCAGCGCGATGCAACGGCAATTCGCGCAGCGCGGCGATAAAGTCGGCTTCGTTCATAGGCCGCGCTGTAACGAGACAGCGCGGCAATGTCTTCCCATGCGAATGAGGGGGATGGCGGGGATCAGTCCAGCAATCTGAACCGATAGACGCGGCCAGGACCATCTTCGGGCAGCACATAGACATCGCGCCCGTCGATCGTCACCCCTTCGCCGGTATAGGGGCCGCCGCGACCGAAAGGCCGGACCGGGCCGACCGATCCCGCGCGCAGCGATCGCGTAACGGTCATCGTCGGTACGTCGATCCAGTCTAGCGTACCGCTCCACAAGCTGCGGCTACCGCCCGCGACGAGCTGGTCGCCGACGAATTTCATATCCTGATAATGCGTCGCGGACGGATTGGGCACGGCGCGCATCGGACGGCGATTGGTCAGGTCGATGATATAGAGCATCGAGCTGTTCCAATTGCCCGCGATCAGGCGCGATCCCGATGCCGCGACACAGCCGAGATGATCCGCGACGTAAATCCGGCGTCGGACCTTGAAGCTTTTGGCGTCGATCTCCATCAGCACCGCCGAACTATCGGGGCGCATCTCGGCGACGGGCACCCAGATCGATCCGTTCGCGATCGATATGCCGCCGGGGTGATAACGCACGCCATCGGTTACCTCCAATCGCCGCTCCAATCGCCCGGACTCGCGATCGAACCGATGAAGATAGCCCCGGTGTTCACGCCGATCGACCGAGGTTACCCAGATATGGTCGCCCTCGACCTCGATTCCCTGAACGTGAAATATCTCGCCCCGCAATGGCAGGACATGGGCGAGCCGCATTCCCTCGATCAGCCCGGTGCCGTCCCCCGGCGCTGCCCCACCCAGCAACCCGGGAGTTAGCAACAGTGCGGCGCGACATGCGGCTTTGATCGCTCGGCGGATCATCTCGACGGTCCTCCCGCAGGCCCCCTCGGCCCGCGACGCCATCGCAAATCCGTGCGTCAGAATTATTCGATTTACGTTGCACTTTGCCGACTCGGCCACGCGGGAAGCCAGGGGCGGGAAGCCAGGGGCGGGAAGCCAGGGGTTCGCCGTGCTGTCCAACAAGCTGTGCCGGGCATAACGGCGTTCGGCGCTTTTCGTCATCGTCGTGCCCGCCGCCCTGTCACTGAGCGGCAGCGTCCATCGGCGCGATGCGTTTTCGGCGTGACCTTGTGTCGACTTCGCCCGCGGCGCGCGTCAGTCGTCGCGCTTCGCCCCGTCGAGCAGGCTGTCGCGTCGTTGCTCGACGGCCCTGGCGGCCTCACGCTCTGCCTTGGTCCGCCCGAACGCGGCGCGGTTGGCGGCGGCGTTAGTGGCCGCATCGTCGCGCGCCCGCGCCTTTCTCGCGCGGCGGAGGTTGATGATCTCCGCCACGATGCGGCCTATTCGCGGACTTGTTTGGCGATGCCGTCGAGCAGGCCGTTGACGAAGCCTTTTTCGCGACGGTCGTAAAAGGCGTCGGCGACATCGACATATTCGGTGATAACCGCACCGACCGGTACATCGGCGCGCGCGATCAGTTCATAGGTGCCTGCGCGCAGTATCGCCTTCATCGGCTTGTCGAGCCGCGCCAGCGTCCATCCGCTGGCCAGCTTGCCCTCGATCGCCAGATCGATCTCGCCGATCCGTGCGCTGGTGCCCTTGACGATATCATCGAAGAAATCGACGTCCGCCTCGGCATATTCGACATCCTCGATCGTCGCGCCCAGCCGGTGCTGCCGGAATTCGTGGATCAGCGCGGGGATGGGGGTCGCCTCCATCTCATGCTGATACAGCGCCTGGACGGCGGCGAGGCGTGAGGCGGCGCGCGCCTTGGATCTTGATGCGGTTCGGGACATGCGCGCCATGTAGGCGTCCGACCCGGCTACGTCACCCCTCCTGGCGATTTAGCCGCAACCGCAGCGCCACCGACCGGGCATGCGCGGGCAGTCCCTCCGCTTCCGCCAGCTTTACCGTCGCCGGTCCCAGTTCGGCGAGCGCGGTTTCATCGAGGCCGAGAAAGCTCGTCCGCTTCATGAAATCCAGCACCGACAACCCGCTCGCGAACCGCGCGCGGCGTCCCGTCGGCAGGACATGGTTCGGCCCCGCGACATAATCGCCGATCGCCTCGGGCGTATGCCGACCGAGAAACACGCTGCCCGCATGACGCACGCGGTCAAACAAGCCTTGCGGATCGTCGACCGCAAGCTGGAGATGTTCGGGCGCGAGCCGGTCGACGAGCGGGCAGGCGTCGGCCAGCGTTTCGACAACGATGATCGCGCCATTCGCCTCCCAGGCGGCGCGCGCGACCGCGCCGGTCGCCAGTGTCCCAAGCTGCGCCTCGACCGCATCGGCGACACGATGCGCGAAGTCGTCGTCATCGGTGAACAGGATCGATTGCGTGACGGTGTCGTGTTCGGCTTGGCTCAACAGGTCGGCGGCGATCCAGTCGGGGTCGTTTTTCGCGTCCGCGACGACGACGATTTCCGATGGCCCGGCGACCATGTCGATGCCGACGACGCCATAGACCTGACGCTTCGCCTCAGCGACCCAGGCATTGCCGGGGCCGGTGACGACATCGACCGGCGCGATCCGCCCCGCGCCATAAGCGAGCGCCGCGACCGCCTGCGCCCCGCCGACGCGCCACACTTCATCCACTCCGGCAAGATGCGCGGCGGCAAGGACGAGCGGATTGATCGTGCCATCGGGGGTGGGTGTCACCATCGCCAGCCGCCCGACCCCCGCGACCTTGGCGGGGATTGCGTTCATCAACAGCGACGAGGGATAGGCCGCGCGACCGCCGGGAACATAGATCCCCGCCGCATCGACCGCGGTCCATCGCGCGCCGAGCCGGACGCCCGCGTCGTCCATATAATCGGTATCCGCCGGGCGCTGACGCTCGTGATACGCCCGGATGCGCGTTGCCGCGAGGTCGAGCGCGATGCGCAGATCGGGGTCGAGCGCCTCATAGGCGGCGGCACAATCGGCGGGATCGATCGCCCAGCCGGTTTCGGCGAGGTCGTGCCGGTCGAACTGTCGGGTCAGGTCGGCGAGCGCGTCCTCGCCCTCGGCCCGCACCCGCGCGATGATCGCGGCGACGCCCTCGGCGACATCGCTCGACGCCTCGCGCCGCGCCTCGACCATCGATGTGAAGCGCTCGGCGAAATCGTCATCGTGTGTCGACAGGTGGATCATTCGGCCACCGCCGCGCGGAACGCCTCGACCAGCGGCACGACTTCAGCCCGCGTCTTCATCGCGGCGCGATTGACAACGAGGCGGCTGGTAACCGTCATGATCGTCTCGATCTCGACCAGCCCGTTTTCCTTGAGCGTCCGCCCCGAACTGACGAGATCGACGATGCGCGGCGCGAGGCCCAATGTCGGGGCCAGCTCCATCGCGCCGTTCAGCTTGATGCATTCCGCCTCGACCCCACGACGCGCGAAATGCGCGGCGGTGACGTGCGGATATTTGGTCGCGACGCGGACATGGCTCCACCCGCGCGGGTCGTCACCCTGCGCCATGGCGGCGGGTTCGGCGACCGACAGGCGGCAATGGCCGATGCCGAGGTCGACGGGGGCGTAGAGCTCCGAATAGCCAAACTCCGCAAGCACGTCGGACCCGACGATGCCGAGCTGCGCCGCGCCATGCGCGACGAAGGTCGCGACGTCGAAGGCGCGCACGCGGATCAGTTCGATGTTCGCGCGATCGGTCGCAAAGCGCAGCGCGCGGCTGTTCTCGTCGCCGAACGCGGCTTCGGGCCGGATTCCGGCGGCGGCGAGCAGCGGCAGCGCTTCGGCGAGGATGCGTCCCTTGGGGACGGCGATGATGATCGGATCGGCCATGGTCGCGCGGGCTTTACGGGGGGTGGGGTGCGGGTGCAACACATGCCGCCAAGGAGACTCAATCGATGGCCGACGAAGCCGCGAACCGCAATGCCTTCTCGATCCAGCAGCATTATTGTCAGGAGATGGATGCGCCGATCTACGCCGCCTTGTCCGCTGCGATCGCCACGGGGCTGACACGACGGACCCGTACCGGCGCCCGCGTGCTGGACTGGCCAGGAGAACCGACGCGCGATGCGTTGCCGTTGCGACTGATCGGCGGGCTCCACGCGCTCGTTCTGGCCGGCGAGGACGAACGGCTCGCACGGGTGTTCGACGGGACGACGCGCGATGAATCGGCGATTGCGGATGCGGTCGAAGCGGCGCTGGCACGGCATGACGGCGCGGTCTACCCGTGGCTCGACGGCCCGCCACAGACGAACGAGGCGGGGCGATCGGGCGCGTTGATGACGGGACTGATCGAGGTGGCGCAGCGGCATGGCCCGCGACTGGAACTGATCGAGATCGGGTCGAGCGCGGGGCTCAATCTGCTGATCGATCGTTATGGCTTCGACCTTGGCGGCACATCGGTGGGACCGAGGGATGCACCGGTCGTTATCAGGCCCGACTGGGCGGGTGATCCGCCGCTGCCGACGCCGATCGAGATCGTATCGACCAGAGGGTGCGACATCGCGCCGCTCGATGCGACCGATCCAGCGGTCGAGGCGCGGTTGTCGGCGTATGTCTGGGCCGAGGCGCGGGCGCGGATGGCGCGGTTGCGCGGCGGGATCGCGATGATGCGCGAACGCGGCGTCGATCTGGTCGCGGCCGACGCCGCCGACTGGGTCGAGGCGCAATTGGCGGTGCCGCAGGCGGCGGGCACGACGCGGGTGCTGATGCATTCGGTCGTGTGGCAATATCTGCCCGATGAAACGGCGGAGCGGATCCGCACCGCGATGCTCGCCGCAGCCGCACGCGCCGATGACATGCGTCCGCTGGCATGGGTCGCGATGGAGCCCGACCGCGCGCTTGCGCATCAGGTGATCCGCGTGCGCAGCTGGCCGGGGCATGGCGACTGGCATGTCGTCGGGACCGCGCATGCTCATGGGGCGTGGATCAGGCGTGGACCGATCGACCCGGCACGCGACGGCATCGTCCTGCCCGACACCGCCAAGGTGACGCTGTAGCGAAGGCCCCCTCCCGGGAATTGGCAGGGGGCTCGGGCGTCGCTTAGTAGAAGAAGCGGTTGTGGACCTGGATCACGCGACCGGTGCGGATGTCGACCAGAACGACGTCGTTGCCGTAACGGACCCAGCGCTGGTTGCGATACCCCGGGCGCGGCAGACGATAGCGGGCATAGTCGTTGACCCAATAGTTGCGGCCATAATAGCTCGGCTGGAAGCGATAGCCGACCGTTACGGGATTATAGCGATAGCCGCGCGGGCCGACATAGCGGCGCTGCGTATAGACGTTGCGGTGAGTGCGGCGATAATCGCGCCAGTCGCCGCGCCGCTCCCGGCGATCGTTGCGCAGGTCGCGACGCGCGTAACGGACATCGTTGCGGTTGCCATAGCGGCGGGCATTCTGAACATCGCGACGGTCGCGCTGGATCTCGCGGTTGTCGCGGCGAATTTCCGCTCGGCTCTGGGCGTTGGCCGGGGCGACCAATACGGGGCTCATCACAGTGGCGGCCAGCGCCGCGATCATCAATTTACGCATCACTATACTCCTGCGTTCGGTGCCGCGGAGGCTGCGGCATGAATATCGTCATAGGCGTGGCTGACTGAACCATCAGGGAATGCGTCTGTCAGCAAAACGACAGGGAGTGGCGCATCCCGAATTCGGGCAGCCAGCGCTTTGCCCGGATCGATCACCCCTCCCAGTCGCGGATCGCCTCGATGACCGCCGACGGGTTTTCCCAGGGCACGAAATGCCCCGCCTTCACCTTCCTCAGCGTCAGGTCGGGAACATAATCCCCCATCCCCTCGATCTGGCTGGGGCGCAAGGCGGCATCGTCGATCCCCCAGATGACGAGCGTCGGTTGCGTCACGGGCGGGAAGGGGCCGTCGAGGAATGCGGGGCGGTCGGGAGTCTCGTCCATCGCGGGGACGATGATCGCACTGGCCCGATACCAGTTGAGCATCGCGGTCATCGCGCCGGGTTGTCCCCATTGGTCGAGATAGACGGGTTTTTCGTCGGCGATCCTGTCGAAATCGGTATGCTTCATGAAGCTGCCGTCGAAGAAGGACGACAGGCCGATCTTGTCGATATGCTTTTCGATCTCGGGATTGCGGAACGCGGTGATGTACTGGCTCGCCGCGCGCTGGTCGGGATCGTCGAACAGCGTTTTTTGCATGATGAACGGGTGCGGCGCGTTGACGATGACGAGCCGCGCGATCCGGTCGGGATGCCGCAACGCCGCCATCCACGACACAGCGCCGCCCCAGTCATGCCCGACGAGCGTGAAGGTTTTCAGGTCGAAATGGTCGGCAAGCGCGATCAGATCGGCGACGATCAGTTCGGGCGCGTAATTCTCGACGCCCTCCGGTTTCGACGACCGCGCATAGCCACGCTGGTCGGGGGCGATGACGAAATGGTCGCGCGCCAGGTCGGGAATGACGTGCCGCCACGTCCGGTGCGATTCGGGGAAACCGTGGAGCAGGATGATCGGCGGGCTGGCCGGATCGCCCGCAACCTGCACGTCGAGGCTGACGCCGGTCGCAAGATCGATCCGCTGAAGCTTTTCGGTCATCCTGTCTCTCCGTATTTTTTGATTATGGATAGCTGACGGTCAGCGGAATTTCGGGAATGGGGATAAATTCCTCGTCATCGCCGGGAACGAGCGGGAAATTCCCTGCCTTCCAGTCGCGCTTCGCCTGATTGATCCGGTCGCGGCTCGAACTGACGAAGTTCCACCAGACGTGACGCGGCGTCGCGAAGGCGCTGCCCCCGCAAAGCATCGCGCGGCCCCCTTTTTCAGACCGCAGCGTCGCAGGGATACCGGGTCGCAGAACGTACAGCGTCTGCGGTTCCAGTGGCATCCCTTCCAGTGTCGCCTCGCCGAAAGCGAGATAGAGGGCGCGCTCCTCCGCGGCATCGTCGATCGGCACGCTGGCGCCGGGATCGAGATGGATGTCGGCGTAGATCGTATCCGAATAGGTCGTCGTCGGCGCGTGCTGACCCCACAGGCTGCCCATGATGACCCGCGCCCGCACGCCCGGTGTCTCGATCAGGGGCAGGGCGGCCTTGCTGCGATGTTCGAACGCCGGAGCCATCTCTTCTGCCGCTTCGGGCAGCGCGAGCCAGGTCTGGATGCCCGACAGCGCGGGGCCGCCGGCCCGTTCATCACCGGGGGACCGTTCCGAATGAACGATGCCGTGCCCCGCGGTCATCAAATTCACCGCCCCCGGTTCGATGCGTATATTCGTGCCGAGCGAATCGCGATGACCGATCGCGCCCTCGAACAGATAGGTGACGGTCGACAGGTTGATATGGGGGTGAGGGCGAACGTCGATCCCCTGACCGGCATCGAGATGCGCAGGCCCCATCTGATCGAAAAACAGAAACGGGCCGACCATCGTCCGCTCCTTGTTCGGCAGCGTCCGGTGGACCTTGAACCCACCCAGATCATGCGTGACGGGAAGGATCGTCTGGAGGATCATGTCATCGGGCATTGGCGGGCTCCGTCGCGTCGAGCATGGCGATCAGGTCGGCGGGGTAGATCGGTTCGGACTCGGCGGCAATATCCGCCTTGGTGAACCATCGCCATGTCTGCATGACACGCCGTTCGAGTTCGGTATGCCCTTTCGGATCGACGTCGCACTTATCGATATCGACGCGGAACCAGCGCTCGTCTGCAGTAACCTCGACGCGCTCGATGGTAAGGAAATCGACGGATCGCTGCGCAATCTCGGGACCGCAATCGCGGTCGATCCCGACCTCTTCGAACAGTTCGCGGCGCGCGGCGGTTGTATAGCTTTCGCCCGGATCGAGCGCCCCGCCCGGCGTGCACCAAAAGGGGCGACGCCCGTCGCCGGGCGTGAACCGGAACAGCAATACGCGGCCCCGGCCATCGACGAGCAGGATGCGCGCGGCGGGGCGGGCCTGTCGCGTCATGCGGCGTCGAGTTCGGGATAGTGACGGAACAGCCCGTCGGTGTTGAAGCCCAGCCGCCGGTCGCTGGCGAGATACGCCTTGATGCCCGGCAGCACGGCGATCTGATCGTGAACCCTGACAAGACCGGGATAATGTCGTTCAAGCGCCGCCATGCGCCGGGGGAACATATAGCGCAGCCCTTCGATCAGCTGGAAAATCGAGGTGTCGGCATAGCTCCAGCGGCCGTTGACGACCCAATTCCCCTTGTTGCTCGATGCGGCTGCTTCGAAATGGTCGAGATATTTCGGCATTCGCTCGTCGCGAAAATGCGCCGCCGCGCGGCGCGCTTCGGTCTTTTGCTCGTCATAATAGTCGGATACCGCGACGGGATGGTGAACATTATGCACCTCCTCGATCATGTCCGCGACCGTCAGCTGTAATTGATTGAGCCAATAACGGTCTGCCATATTCGATGGCGATAGATCGTGCTGATCGCCCAGATAGATCAGGATGTTCGCGACCTGAGCGATGGCGTGGCCATCGAGCGCCAGATAGGGCGGTGCAAAGGGGCCGCGGTTCGATTTGCGCTTGTCGAGATCGGCGAGCAACGCCTCGGCACCGTTCTCACGTGCGCAATCGCGGTACTCGATCCCCGCCGCTTCCAGCGCAAGCCGGATAAATTCGCCGCGCCCCTGGATCGTCGGCCAATACCATAGATTATAGGCCATCAAGTCTCTCCCGGTGCGCGTGCCTTGATCGTCAATGCGTGGATACGTGTTGCCAACAAGTCGGCGAGTGCATTGTTCACCGATCGTTGACGCGCGACGCGACCAAGGCCGACGAATTGCGGGCTCTCTATCTCGACGCGGAAATGCGATTCGCCGGTCCCGTCGTCGCCCATATGGCCGGCATGATGATGGCTCTCATTGATCACATCGAGTCGCGTCGGGGCAAGCATGTCATTGAGCCGGCGGGTGATTTGGTCGGCGACGGGGGCGGTGGCAGCATCGGTCATCGATCCTATATAGCGCGTTTCCACGAAAAATGAGCGGGGTTTAGGTTTGACGGACGGCGTGCGGCGGGAAAAACCGAGCCCGCGATTTCATGGTCGGGTCGAGGGCACGGGCCAAATGTGCATGGACCCCGATTGCCAGGAGCCCGGCGAATTCCGCGCGCCCCCGCTGGAAGGCGCGAGCGACGGAGGCCGCCCCAATTTCCGCTGGTTCTGCCTCGAACATGTCCGCGCCTTCAACGCGCGTTACAATTATTTCAACGGCATGACCGCTGACGAGATCCACGATGCGCAGCGACCGCTGTCGGGATGGGAACGCGAAACGCGCGCCTTTGCCCGGCGCGGCGGCGACCCTTCGCCACGCTGGACGGACTTCGCCGATCCGCTGGATGCGAT
>JAPKCG010000425.1 GCA_028823055.1 Sphingomonas bacterium | reverse complement strand
CAACACTCCTTAATTCACAACCTCAAATCTGTGCCATTGGTGCTGACGGCGGACACTCCTGCTGGGGCCAACGAATGTCGCTGTGGACACGGCACTGGTTTCCATCGACGATTGGCTTCGGCGCACCGACAAACCGGACATTGCGAAAAAGGCAAAGCGGGTTGGCGCCTATTTTGACCCAAGAAAGTTTGTAGATCGGCCGCACTTGCTCGCACCAGGCATTGCCGAAAAGGGCTCGGAATTCCTGCTCCTCGAGGCATCTGAACCGCCGAAGAGCAAGGTCGGTGAGCATATCAGATGGAAAGACAAGTTGAGCGCCCTCCGCAAGGAGCTGGGCGCAGATATCTCGGTCGTCGCGTCCGAAGCCAGGCTTGTGGCGACTACCGTTTCCTCGGCGATCACTTGGCACGAAACCCTGCGCGCGGCAGGCCCTTGGCATTTTGTGATCTGCGACGAGGCCAGTCAGGTGATTGGACCAGCCGCCCTCATGGTCCCGGCAATGGGGCAGCAGACCATATTTGCCGGTGATCCATGTCAGCTCTCGCCGATCGTTCAAAGCACTGGGGCGGGCGAAAAGGCCCTTCTTGGGAAAACGGCATTTGATCTGTTCGCCCATGTTCCAACGACCATGCTGAACGAGCAGTCTCGAATGGCAGTTGGAATCTGCCAGGCTGTAAGCACGACATTCTATGACGGCGAACTCAAGGTATGTCGAAAGGCGCTGGCTGATCCCGAGTGGAAGAAGCAGCGCAGCCCCTTCTTCGTAGATGGACGCGAGATACCGCGAGTTTGCTTCGATCAAGTCTCCGAGCCAGCGACGTATTCGCAAAGCTACGGTGGCTTCATTCGCTTTCAGTCAGCCAAGCTCATTGAAACCATAATCGATAATCTCGCGGGCTCATACGTCGATCCGCAGGACGTCTTGGTCCTGACCCCATTCAGGGCTCAACGAACGCTGATCCGGAATTTTCTCAGGCGAAGGCATCCAGAGGTTTCAGTTAGCACGGTTCACCGAGCTCAAGGAAGCGAGCGGACACTCGTGATCTTTGATCCCGTCGACGGAACCTCGGGTTTCTTGAAAGGCCGTGATGGCGAAAGGCTCATCAATGTTGCGATTTCACGAGCGAAAGCGCACGTGATTGTGCCCTTCGTTCGTGACGATCTCGATAATCCGTCCCTGGGTCTGCTCCATAAGATCGCGAGCAAATCCTTCCAGACGGCAGGGAAATTCGCCCGTCCATTCACGTTCTCGTCGCTTGCAAATTGACCCACGGTCTTGTTATGTTCTCATTTCATCGCTTTCCGGCATTGGAATGTAAGGCCATGAATACCAGCAAGCCCAAAAAGCCGATCTTGGACGGAGAGGATCCCGCATCGCCTTGGTCCGGTTTCGCGGAAGTGAGCGAAGCTATCCGGGACAACCGTCTTATGGAGTATCGGGTCAAGAAGTCTTGGGCCGACCCTTGGGGGCGCAGGCTGACGATTGCTGTCCTTGTCGTCATTGCAGCAGGTTTCTCTTACTTGGCGGGCGGGTCATTCGGTCTGTGGTGACATTGCAGATCACCACTCCTTTACGTCATCCGCAGCCTCTGCATTGGCACCTTGCGCTCCCTTTGTGACCGCGTCGAGACGTCCCCTCGATCCGCTGATCCTTTGGCGACCGGAAGCCTGAGCCCTTTGCACCTCTTCATGAAGATCGCCGTCGCCCACCTGAGGGATTGAACCGGAGCCGCTTCCCCCGGTCTGTGCGGTCCGGCGCACTGGCCCTGCGCCAGAGATGGCCGTACGGGATACGGACTGTCCGGGGGCCAGGACTAGGCGATCTTCGATGCCGTCACGAAGCTCCTCGGCATAACTTTCAATGAACTTGACCTGCATTGCCTGACCTTCCGGGCTGAGCTGGAAGGTCACGTCATCGAACCGGGCATTTCCATAGAAGTCACGATTGCTCTCGATCTCGGCCAATCCCCATTCGCGGTATGCTTGCGATAGATTGAGGCTCCCTGCAGCGCTGTTGCCCTCGAAGAATGACGCCTGGCTCTCGAGCCGATTGGCGAGCTCTTCTGCTCGCCGTGCCTCCATCGTGTAGCTCTGGGCTTCTGTCAGAGAGGCATTCATGCCGCTTGCCGTGCTCGAGATCGAAGAGCTTGAAGAGGTACTGACCGAGCGCATGAATCCATCGCGGGTGCTCGACCAGTTTCGGCTATCCGACATCTGGGATAGGCTCCCAAAAATCCGCGAACGGTCTTCCGAAGCGATGCCGATGTCGCTGTCAGTCCACGTGCGTGTTCCACCGCCCTTCAGGCCGACGTTGGCCGAAGCTACTCCGTTTGAGATGCCAGCTTTGGCGCCGGCCTCGCCGCCGAGGAACCAGGCCGTCGAGATGTCATCGGCCGCTCTGCGTGAAAGCCCGAATTGCCGCTGCAGATTGGTCGATGCCTGATCGACTTCACTGAACGCGGTCTGGATGCTGTCGGAGTTCGAGGTGCCGGTCGCGCTCTCGAAGGATGCGCCTCGGCTGAACTGGTCCCTGAGCTCGCGGAACTTCGTGACGGCGCTGGTCGTCGATTCCGTCGCGACATTGGCATAGGTCTCACTGTTGGCGCGGGCCTGCGATGCCATCGTCGAAAGGCGCGCTGTGAATTCCTGGCCCAGCGTCGGCGTGAAAGGATAGCTGGAGGTCGGGATCTGATCGTAGCTGCCATCCGGGAAGCTTGTGGTCATCGAGCCGGTGTCGCTGAATGTCCGCGTCTGCGGTGCACCATAGGTGAAGCTCGGGGCAATAGTGCCTTGAGCGAACTGACGCGTGAGGACGCTCGAGTTTTCGAAGCTGGTGTTGCCGAGTGACACGTTGCCGGTGCTCGCCTCCCGGGCCGCTTCTTCCGCCGCGTTCTGGCTTGGGTTGAGGTAGCTCGTCGCGTGGTGCGAGATTGCCATGGCGCCCTTGGCCACACCGCCTGCCAGGAACGGGACCGAGGCAATGAGGTAGCCTGCCAACAGACCGATATCGCTGTT
>JAPKCG010000424.1 GCA_028823055.1 Sphingomonas bacterium | reverse complement strand
CGCTGTCGATCGCCGCGGACGGGCAGATTTCGATCGTACCCAAGGGCGGCAATCCCAAGAACCCGCAGACGCTCGACCGGATCAAGCTGGTCAGCACCAAGGGAACCGACACCGTCAAGGGCCTCGACAACCTGCTGCGCGTGCGTGGCGGGGGGACGTTGCCCGGGAATCTCGACGCACAGGTGCAGACCGGGGCGATCGAAGGGTCGAATGTCAACATGACCCAGGCGCTGGTCGATATGATCGAGAACCAGCGCAGTTACGAAGTGCAGGCCAACCTGCTGAAATCCGCCAAGGATATGGACGAAAGCGGCGCATCCGTGATGCGCATGCCCAGCTGAGGAATTAAACCATGCCATCTGCAGCCATGCATGTCGCGCGTACCGGGCTCGATGCCCAGGATATGCGCATGCGCGTCATTTCGAACAACCTTGCCAACGTCAATACGACGGCGTTCAAGCGCGATCGCGCGTCGTTCGAGACGCTCGCCTATCAGGTCGTCACCCAGGCCGGTGCCGCATCGTCGGCCGAAAGCAACTATGCCACGGGCCTCAACCTCGGCACCGGCGTCAAGATTCAGGGCACCGCGCGGATCGACACCCAGGGGTCGATGCAGACGACGGGCAACAGTCTCGACCTCGCACTCGATGCCGATGGCTATTTTCAGGTCCAGCTTCCCGGTGGCCAGCTCGGCTATACCCGCGCGGGCAATTTCAGCCGCAGCGCCGAAGGCCTGGTCGTCACCAGCGAAGGGTATCAGGTGATGCCCGGCATAACGGTCCCCGAGGGGGCATCGAGCATCACGGTCGGTTCCGACGGCACCGTTTCCGCGGTTATTCCGGGCCAGACCGAAGCGCAGCAGCTCGGCCAGATTCAGGTCGCGAGCTTTGCGAACGGTGCCGCGCTGCAATCGGCGGGCAACAATTACCTGACCGAAACCGCCGCCAGCGGTGCGGCCAATCTGGGAATCGCGGGTCAGGACGGCCGTGGGAGCATCCATCAGGGAATGCTCGAAAGTTCCAACGTCAACGTCGTCGAGGAACTCGTCGACATGATCGAAACCCAACGCGCCTACGAGGTCAATTCAAAGATGATTTCCGCGACCGACGACATGCTCAAATACATCAATCAGAACATCTGATGGCCAGCCGTAGCCCCTTCCGCCCCGGTCTCCATTGGGTCGAGCTTGGCCTCGCGGCCGCGACCGTTGCGCTCGTCCTCGGCGCGATGGGGCCTGCCCCCGCCGACGCGCGCAAAAAGGAAAAGCCCGAAGAGGTCTTTGCTGCCGCCTATCCGCCGGCGGTCGCCGCGCCGCCGGTCGTCGCGACGGGATCGATCTTTCAGGTGAGCGACGGTTATGCCGCGCTCTATGAAGGATGGCGCGCGCGTGCGGTCGGCGATCCGCTGACGATCGTGCTGGTCGAGCGAACCGCAGCGTCCAAGTCGTCGAATTCGAAGCTCGACAGCGGCGGTGGCGCGAGCCTGACGCCGCCGACCACGGGGCTGCTCAACCTGTTCAGCAAATCCGACGCGACGTTAAGCGGCAGTCGCAATTTCGGCGGCGGCGGGACCGCCGACCAGGCCAATTCGCTGTCGGGTGAAATCAGCGTCACCGTCGCGGCGGTCTATCCCAACGGCACGATGCTGGTGCAGGGGCAAAAGCGCGTGACGCTCAATCGCGGCGACGAATTCATCCGCATCAAGGGCCTCGTCCGTACCGCCGATATCGGTGCCGACAATCGCGTGCCCTCGACCCGCGTCGCGGATGCGCAGATTTCCTATACCGGCAAGGGCGATGTGGCCCGCGCCAGCCGTCAGGGCTGGTTGAGCCGGTTCTTCCAGATCATCAGTCCGTTCTAAGGTGGCACCGATGCGTTTTCTTATCGCGCTTCTTGCAACGCTAATCGTGGCGAGTCCGGCATCGGCCGACCGGATCAAGGATCTGGGCGGGTTTCAGGGCATCCGGTCGAACCAGCTGACGGGCTATGGCGTCGTGGTCGGCTTGCCCGGCACGGGTGACGACAATCTGGAATACACCGTCCAGTCGATCAAGGCGGTCGCCTCGCGCTTCGGCCTGCAATTGCCGCCACAGGCAAATCCGGGGATGAAGAACGCGGCGGTCGTGATGATCACCGCCGACCTGCCGCCCTTTGCCAAGCCCGGCCAGCGGCTCGACATCACCGTCGCGTCGATGGGTAAGGCGAAAAGCTTGCGCGGGGGCAGCCTGATCCTGTCGCCGCTGCTGGGTGCGGATGGGCAGATCTATGCGATGGCGCAGGGTAACCTCGCGGTCGGCGGCCTCGGCGCAGAAGGGGCGGACGGGTCTAAGATCGTCGTCAACATCCCCTCGACCGGACGCATCCCCGAAGGCGCGACGGTCGAACGCGCGGTGCTGACCGGCTTTGCCGACGCGCCCAACCTCACCTTCAATCTGGCGCGCGCCGATTTCACGACCGCGCAGAATGTCGCGGGCGCGATCAACCGCCGCCTGGGCATGGGCACCGCGCGGGCGATCGATGCGGTGTCGGTCGCGGTTACCGCCCCCGTCGGCGCAGACATCCGCGCGACGCTGATGAGCGAGATCGAGAACCTCAATGTCGAGTCCGCCGAGCCGCCCGCAAAAGTAATTGTAAATGCGCGCACCGGAACGGTCGTTATCAATAGTGCGGTCCGGGTCGGACCTGCCGCGGTAACCCACGGCAAGCTGACCGTGCGGATCGACGAGAACCAGCGGATCAGCCAGCCGGCGCCGCTGAGCCAGGGTGTCACCGCGGTGGAGCAACAGTCCAACGTGGGTATCAAAGAGGAAGTGAAGCCGATGTTCCTGCTCGATCCCGGTCCCAAATTGGCGGATATCGTCAAAGCGGTGAACGCGATCGGCGCAAGCCCGGCCGACCTCGTCGCGATCCTGGAGGCGCTGAAGGAAGCCGGCGCGCTCAAGGCCGAGCTGATCGTGCTGTGACCCAGTCGATCGCCGGCAGCGCCGCAACCAGCATCACCGGAACCACGGGTGTCGCATCGGGGCTCG
>JAPKCG010000423.1 GCA_028823055.1 Sphingomonas bacterium | reverse complement strand
CAGCGCGTCACCTTCAACGCGATCACCAAGGCGACGGTGACCGAGGCGATGAAGCATCCGCGGGAGCTCGATACCGATCTGATCGATGCGTACCGCGCTCGCCGCGCGCTCGATTATCTCGTCGGTTTCACGTTGTCGCCCGTGCTTTGGCGCAAACTGCCCGGCGCGAAATCGGCAGGCCGCGTCCAGTCGGTCGCGCTCCGCCTGATCGTCGAGCGCGAACGCGAGATCGAAATATTCGTCGCGCAGGAATATTGGTCGGTCACCGCCAATCTCGAACAGGACGGCACCCCCTTCGTCGCGCGGTTGACGATGTGGGACGGCAACAAGGTCGATCGCCTCTCGATCGGCAATCAAGGCGATGCGATGCGCGCCAAACAGGCGGTCGTCGATGGGCGCTTCTCGGTCCAGTCGGTCGAGACCAAGCCCGCGACGCGCAACCCGCCACCGCCCTTCACCACCTCGACATTGCAGCAGGAGGCGTCGCGCAAACTGGGCTTTTCCGCCGATCACACGATGCGGATCGCGCAAGGCCTCTACGAAGACGGCTCGATCACCTATATGCGGACCGACGGCGTCCAGATGGACGGATCGGCGATCAGCGACGCGCGCAAGGCGGTCGCCGACCGCTATGACGCCGGATACGTCCCCGATGCCCCGCGCCAGTACCAGTCCAAGGCGAAGAATGCGCAGGAAGCGCATGAAGCGATCCGCCCGACCGATTTTTCGAAGGACCGCGTCGGCGGCGGCGATCATGCCCGCCTCTACGACCTGATCTTCAAACGCGCGCTGGCGAGCCAGATGGCATCCGCACGGATGGAACGCACGACGATCGACCTCGCCGACGGCACCGGGCGCAACGTCCTGCGCGCGACGGGCCAGGTCGTCCTGTTCCCGGGTTTCCTCGCGCTGTATGAAGAAGGCCGCGACGACAGTGATGATGAGGATGCGCGTCGCTTGCCTCGCACGCGCGAAGGCGATGCGCCCGCAAAAAAGAGCGTTGATGCCGAACAACATTTCACCCAGCCGCCGCCCCGCTTTTCCGAAGCCTCGCTGGTCAAACGGATGGAGGAACTCGGCATCGGGCGTCCGTCGACCTATGCGTCGATCATCAAGACGCTCAAGGACCGCGACTACGTCCGCACCGAAAAGAACCGCTTTTTCGCGGAGGAGAGCGGGCGGCTGGTGACGGCGTTCCTCGAACGCTTCTTCGAAAAATACGTCGCTTATGACTATACCGCCGATCTCGAGGAGGAACTCGACGACGTGTCGGGGGGCCGCGCCGCGTGGCAGGCGGTGCTTGAGGCGTTCTGGCGCGATTTCAAACCGCGCACGACCGAGGTCATGGAATTCAAACCGAGCGAGGTGACCGCCGAACTCGATACCTTCCTCGGCGACTATCTCTTCCCGGAAAAGGCCGATGGTGGCGACCCGCGCCTTTGCCCCAATTGCGGCGAAGGCAAGCTGGCGCTGCGTGGCGGCAAGTTCGGCGCGTTCATCGCCTGCTCCAACTATCCCGAATGCAAATATACCCGGCGCTTCGCACAGCCCGGCGGCGAGGGCGAGGATGCGGTGCCCGAGGGGCTCGGCAAGGATCCCGAGACGGGGCTAGAGGTCGAACGCAAATCGGGACGCTTCGGCCCGTACATTCAGCTCGGCGAAGGCAAGGAGGCGAAACGCGCCTCGATTCCCAAGGATTTGCCGAACGGGGGCGAGCTCGACCTCGAATGGGCCCTGAAGCTGCTGTCGCTGCCGCGCACGATCGGTAACCATCCCGAAACGGGCGAACCGATCGAGGCCGCGATCGGGCGCTATGGCCCCTATCTGAAACATGCGGGCAAATATGCGCGGCTGCAGAGCACCGCCGACGTCTTCGAAACCGGGATGAACGCCGCGGTCGTCAAGCTTGCCGAAGCGGCGGCGGGCGGCGGGCGCACACGCGGTGCGGCCCGCGAACCGCTCAAGATTCTCGGCCCCCATCCGCGCACCGAACTCGAAATCAAGCTGATGGAAGGCCGCTACGGCGCATACGTCACCGATGGCGAGACGAATGCGACCCTGCCGAAATCGGTCGAAAAGGACGCGCTGACGCTCGAAGAGGCGGCGCAACTCATCGACGCCCGCGCCGCACAGGGACCGGCCAAGGGCAAGAAAAAGCCTGCGAAGAAGAAGGCGCCCGCCAAAAAGCCCGCCGCGAAGAAACCCGCCGCCAAAAAGACGGCGGCCAGGAAAACGGCGCCGAAAGAAGGGGCTGCAGAGGAGGTTGTGGAGGAATGATCGCCCTGTTCGTTCCCGCGATGATCGCCGCCGCCGCCCCGCAAAGCTTCCACGCCGGCCCGGTCTTCCCGGCCTATGGCCAGATCGCGACCGTCGACAGCGACATGCCGTTACCCGCCAGCACCGTGCTGAAAGTCGCGTTCGAGGTATCGGATCAGGCAAAGCCGGGGACAATCAACCGGGGACTCGATTCGGTGGCGCGCTTCATCAACATGAACGTCGCGGCGGGGCTGGCGGAAAAGAATGTCCGGGTAGCGATCGTCGTCCACGGCAAAGCGGGAATCGATCTGCTGCAGCAGAAAGCCTATGCGGCACGAACCGATGGCGCGGCCAATGCGAACGCGATGCTGATCGATCAACTGACCGCGCATGGCGTCGAAATCTATCTGTGCGGTCAAAGTGCCGCAGGGCTCGGCATCGCCAAACAGGATGTGTTGCCGACCGTAAAGATGGCGTTATCGGCGATGACCGCCTTCGCGCTGCTTCAACAGCAGGGGTATAGCGTCAATCCGTTCTGATCGCGTCGGTTACGCCGCGCGGCGCTGCATCGACCCGAGCCACGATCGCGCGGCTGCCTGGGCGGTGGCGATTTCGCGCGCTGTCATGTCCTCGGCAATGTCGGCACGCGCGCCCGCGGCGCAATCCAGCCCGGATACTGCGGCGCGGTGGAAAAATTTATGCGCCTCGATCAGGGTGACCTCGACCCCCGATGAGCCAGTCGACTAACACACGCCGAGATCGGATAACGCATCCGGATTGCC
>JAPKCG010000422.1 GCA_028823055.1 Sphingomonas bacterium | reverse complement strand
GCGTCACCGAACGCAGCGCCTCGCAGACGCTCAAACAATGGGACAGGATCGGTACGCGGGTCGTCATTGTGGGCGGAAAGCATCTCCTATCGGGTGGGGTGCTATCGTTCACGATGGAGGCAACCGACGCTCTCATGGCCGATCTTCGGCGCGTGGAGGGAAAGCGCAGTCCGTGCAGCCAGCTGGCGCTCACCGACGCCAAGCTGCGCGCGCTTCCTTCACTCCTCAGTACGGCATGGCTGTTCGACGTCGTGCCCCGGGCAATGGGTGCGATGACCGTACCGACGCTGCACAACGGCGATGGTGAGGAAGTGGTGTTCCACCGCGTCCGGTTCCCCTTTGCGCGGGGCGCAACCCATGCGCTGATCGGCGACCAGCTCGATCTTTTGCCAGCCATGCAGCGCGAAACTTCGCATGTCTGGAACTGGCTTGGCGAAAAAACGACATCGACCCGGAAGGGCACAGGCCACATGGCCTGGGGTGTGACGATGATGGACGGCACGCCGGTGCTGGGCAATATCGAGCTGAAAGGGCGCGCGCTGATCCTGGCCGTTACCTCCGCCGAGCGTGCGGCACGCGGCACGGCCCTCCTGGCAGACACATTGGGCGACTTGGTCGGCACGCCGCTTAGCACGATCGAGACTGTCGAACAGGCCATGACCGCACATCGTGAAAACCGGCCTGAGCCGGCACCAGCCATCGCGCCTGAGGTGGCAACCCCACTCGTCCATGCCATGCTCGATCGTCAGTATCGCGCTACGCTGGACGAGCCCGTCGGCATGCTAGGCGACATCACGCCGCGCGCTGCAGCCCGGACCGCAGCGGGCCGCCAACGTCTTTCGGCATGGCTGAAGCATCTGGAGAACCGCAGCGGCAGTCAGCCGGATCCGAATGATCCGATGGCCACTTACGATTTCACCTGGATGTGGCGAGAACTCGGTATCGAGAAGCTGCGCAAATAGCGCTTCGATCCCCGCAAAAACTGGCAGGCACCAGCCGGTGTCGGCCTACCGTGAGTCTGTGTCCAAATAATGCACAGGGGCCATCTGGCGGGTCTGATTTAACACGGACGAGAACCTGAGGTCTTGTCCAGTCGCGAGGTGCGCCATTGCAGTGGGACATTTGCGAATGTCGGCCTCTAGCCACTCCAGTCCCGCCTTATCGAGCAAACGGAGCAGGGCATCATCGCTTTGCGGCGGTGACTTTGCGATCATGGCAAATAGTCGCTGCCCGCGGACTCGCGCCCTTGGCGGTTTGCCTACGTAGGGTGAACGGACCATCCGGGCTATCAGGCGATCTCCGCATGTCCGGCGTGCCTCGCCTAGGTCGGCATCGGTGCAGCCCCTACGGACTGCGATCGCGTAAACCGGAAAGCCGTAATCGTCTCCCAGGTAGCGGACCGCCATTGCCGGTTCGGACCGTTCGGGAAAGAAGCGGACCGGGTCGAATGCAAGTGCGCGAGTCCGTTCCTGGAAATCGTATGCCCGCGGAGCGTCCTGTGCCGCCAAGGGCGCGGCTTGGCCGAGGACGAGCGCAGCGGCGATGCAGGCAGATCGGATCATGCTCATACATCACACGGCCTGTCCGGGCTGCATAGCCAGTTTCGCTGGCGTCGCGAATGCCGCCTACCCCCAACCCAGTCAGTCCACTTAGGGTGTCATTTCGCCCTCAGGCGGAACCGACCCCAGTAAGTTTTTATTATTACAAATATATTCAGCTTTTTCTACTAAGCAGAATTGGAGCTCCTGATTATTAGCTTTATTAGTATTTTGCTTTCCCTAACCATAGCTCTGCTTGTAGATTTACTCTGGCGAGCAGAAGCGAGAGCTGGCAAAATATTGTTAACAGCCGTTACGATGGCTACACTGATCGTCGCAATTGGGTTCGCTCAGGTAGGCTCATCCGAACAAACGGACCCTTTAGTTCCTTGGATTGCCATCTTGTCAGCGACGCTCCTGTTAAAGTGGCTTCATACCATATTCCGGGAAACGGACGGAAAATGACGCAATTCCTCTGCTTGGGGGGACCCGGATACCGTCTAAGGTTATTAGGGGCCGGACCGCTTTTTCGGGATGCGCTGTCTTACGTTGAGCAGACCTACATATTCATCTAGCATCGCGATACGCCCTGCCTGCCGACACACGGTGCCGGCGATGGGGGTCAGCAAGGTTTTCAGCGCCGTTGACCCTTGAAACGCTAAACGCTCCGGTCCGTTAAGGCCGCGCTTCTCTCTGCCCGTCGCCTCGAAACAATGTTGAGCGCTTCGACCGCAGCAGAAAATGCCATCGCGGCGTAAATGTAGCCTTGTCAGCGATTGAGGCCGGGTTAGGAGTATCAGTTCTGCCGATCAGCACGACGGGGGCACATGCCGTTCGCACCAGCCCCATCTTCGCTGCAGAAGCACCACTAGTACTGTCTGTCTATGCGTGGGAAGCTGGAGGAGCGACGGGCGAACTGGTTGCCGCGATGACCGATGTCATATCCGAGCGAGACTGTTGAAAAACGCGTGCTTGCGACGGCGATGGAGGCGTGATTCACTCTTGGCAGACGGCAAGGGATCACGGACATGATGGGACGGCAGGTGGCACAGGGCGCGCTGTTCTACGGCTTCCGGCTTGATGAGCATGTGCCGGTTGACCACCTGCTCCGACGCATCGACGGCGTGTTGGACTTCGGCTTCGTGCGCGAGGCACTGGCGTCGAGCTACAGCGCGAGTGGGCGACCCTCGATCGACCCGGAGCTGATGCTCAGGATGCTGCTGGTTGGCTATCTGTTCGGCATCCGCTCGGAACGGCGTTTGTGCGAGGAGGTGCACCTCAACCTCGCCTATCGTTGGTTCTGCCGGCTTGATCTGGCCGACCGGGTGCCCGACCACTCCACCTTCTCCAAGAACCGGCACGGCCGCTTCCGCACCTGCGACCTGCATCGCCTGCTGTTCGAGCAGGTGGTCGCACGATGCGCCGTGGCCGGGCTAGTGGCGGGGCGCGACGTGGCGGTGGACGGCAGCACGATCATGGCCGACGCCAGCCGCGAGAAGAAGCTGAA
>JAPKCG010000421.1 GCA_028823055.1 Sphingomonas bacterium | reverse complement strand
CCAATGTGGAGGGCGATTTCACCTGCCGCGCTCCGAAAGGCGGCTGCGCACCGACCCATGTGATCGATGCCAAGGCGACCGGTAATCGGTCAGCTGAAGTGCTCACGCAATCAGACTTGCGGCAGAGGGCTGGCGTCGTGGATGCCGACACTGCCCGCACGGCGGAACGCACCTTGCGCGTCGTCTTCCCCGCCCATGTCGATGAAGCTGGGACACTGCACGACGAAGCGGTCGCCTGGACGGTTGTCGAAAATCCGCGCTGGGCCGCCGAGCTGCGCCGCAAAGCGGGCGAGGATCAGGGCGGATCCCTGATGCGCCAGGTGCGTCGGCAACTGAAAGCTGCTCAGGCAGTCGCATCACAAGCTGACGCGGACGGACACACGGACGCCTCTGACGACCTGTCGCCCTTCTCGTCTGCTGGCACTGCCGAAACCAGGGCCGTCCAGCCCCTGGCCGCAGAAGCCCCCAATTTGCTCACTGAAACTTCGGATGCCTCGCCGCTGGTCCTCCCCTCCACGGCGCGCGAGGCCGTTGCCGGTGCCAAGGCACCGGCGGTCGAGGGGTTCGACACCTCGCCTCCCCCGCGTGATCGAGCCCCTCGGCCTGAGGCGGGGCAGAGCGCTCCGGTGTTCCCGAGCGCCGCGGCGATCGATGCCGCAAAGGCCGCAATCCGACCAGCAATCCGGAACGGCGCTCTGCCGACCGACAGCACCTCGCAGCCCAAGGAGCCCAAGTGATGGCCGAGCAACTCAAGTCCGTCGTCGATCGGTTGCTCCGCGGACTGCTGGGGGATGCCGAGCACTCCGAGAAGGCCCGTCCGCAGCTCATGGTCGACATGCTTTCCGACTGGCTGCCCTACCGGGTCTATGATCCAGCGACCCGGCTGTACTTCAACGCACGCTCCAAGGGCTTTGTCCTCTCGGTCACGCCGCTGATCGGCGCTGACGAGCGCACCGGGGAAATCCTCGGGCAGTTCTTTTCGGAAGGCCTGCCAGCAGGTGCCTGCCTTCAGGTTCTCCACCTTGCCAGTCCGCGCATCAGCAGGATCGTCGGCCCGTGGTTCGCGCCGCGGTACATGCAGGGCGGCGTCTACGAAGCGATTGCCCGGCACCGGGCGCGGCGGCTCTATTCGCTCGTTTGGGAATCGGGCTCGCCGGACGCCCCCTTCCACGCGCGGCATCACCAGGTCATCGTCTCGGTCGGCGTGCCGACGACCAAGTCGGTCAGCAACGAGGATCTCAAGCAGACCCGCGAGGGCCTGATGGCGATGCTGAAGTCGCTCAACCTCGGCGTGGTCGAAGTCGGGCCGGAAGCGCTCATCGCTGTCATCGATGATCTGACCTCGCCAACCACCGCCCCGCAGGACGATGCGGTGCCTTACAATCCGAACGATCCAATCGCCTCCCAGGCGATCCGCCACGACATCGAACTGGTCGTGGCCGAAGACCGCATGCGGCTCGTGACCGAGCGCTTTCGTCCCACCGGCAAGGTCAACGACGGAGTACCCGAGATCGGGACGGTCTATCCCGATGCCTTCGACGTCCGGCATTTTGCCGTGCGCAACATGCCATCGCGTTGGGCCCCGTGGGAATGCGCGCGGCTGATCGGCGACCTTTTCACCGACAAGCTGCGCTTCCCCTGCCCGGCCGCCACCATGCTCTGTCTCGTCTATCCGGACCAGGAAGCGGCATCGGCAAAGGCCGGCTTCAAGTTCATGCGGACGACCAGCCTAGCCGGGACCCGCAGCGCGCGGTTCCTGCCCCGGATCGGGGAACAGGCCGCCGAGTGGCAACACGTTCAGGCCGAGCTCCAAGAAGGCCGCCGCCTCGTGCGGGTGTTCTACGGCGTGACGACCTATTCGCCGGCAGGGCAAGGCGATCGCCACGAACGCGCGATCAAGTCGATCTACAAGGCGGCGGGCTGGGATCTCACCGACGAGCGCTATCTCCAGCTCCAAGGGCTTCTCGCGGCGATGCCGTTGACGCTAGCCGACGGGCTCGGGGCCGACATGGAGCGGCTGAAGCGGTTCAAGACCGTCCTGTCGACCACTGCCGCGAATATCGCACCGATGCAGGGTGAGTATCTTGGAAGCGCCCATCCTCACCTGCTGTTCGTCGGGCGGCGCGGCCAGCCCTTCTTCTGGTCGCCGTTCGAGAACAAGGCGGGCAACCACAATGTCGCGATCTGCGGCAAGTCGGGATCGGGCAAATCGGTGCTGCTCCAGGAGATGTGCGCGGCCCTGCGCGGCGCCGGCGCGCAGGTGGTCGTGATCGACGACGGCCGCAGCTTCGAGCATTCGGTCAAGCTGCAGGGCGGCCGCTTTGTCGAGTTCACGATGAAAGCGGGCTTTTGTCTCAACCCGTTTTCGATGATCGATGGGACCCGCGCGGCCGAGGACGAAGACTACCGTCTCGACTGCTTCGGGATGATCAAGGCGATCGTCGGGCAAATGGCTCGCCACAGCGCGAAGCTGACCGATACCGAGCGCGGGCTTATCGACCGGGCGGTCAATCTCGTCTGGGCGGAACATGGTGCCGCTGCGACGGTCACCACAGTTGGCGAGACGCTGGCCAGTCTTGGGCATGACACCGCCTCAGACATTGCGACTGCGCTTGCCCCTTACATGGCGGGCGGGACCTACGGGGCCTTCTTCGAAGGCCAGGCAAGCCTCGACCTCGATGCCGACTTCACCGTCTTCGAGATGTCGGACCTCGCGAGCCGTGAGGATCTGCGCAGCGTGGTGCTCTCCGCGATCATGTTCATGACCAGCCAGGCGATGACGCGAAGCCCGCGGTCGCTGCGCAAGCTCCTGCTGATCGATGAAGCCTGGTCGATGCTGAAGGGCGGCTCGATGGGTGAATTCGTCGAAACCTATGCCCGCACCTGCCGCAAGTATGGCGGCGCGCTTGCGACCGCCACCCAGTCGCTCAACGACTACTACAAGTCCGACGGGGCGACGGCAGCGCTTGAGAACAGCGACTGGATGCTGATCCTGCAGCAGAAGCCGGAGACGATCGCCGATTTCAAGGCGAGCAAGCGCCTCGATATGGA
>JAPKCG010000039.1 GCA_028823055.1 Sphingomonas bacterium | reverse complement strand
ATTCGGTCAAGGCCGGTCATGATGAAATGCGCGACCTGAAGCATTCGATGGAAGCGCGCTGAGCCACAGTGCAGCGCACGCGTTCATGACAATGTGAAGGGCTGGGCCGGGGTATCATCCCCGGCCCGCTTTTTATTGCGTGGGCGCTCGCGAGGCACGGCATAGCGCGACGATCTCCTTACGGAACGTCGGCCCCGAAAAATGTTCGTCGATGCGGTCGAACCGCTCCTCTTTCAGCGCGCGGCGAACGTCGGATATACCCGGGCACGACCCCGAACGCGCCAGCTCGAAGGCGCGTTCGACCGTCGAGCGGCGGTTGCCGTCGAGTTCGCTCATTGCCCGAGGCCGACAGCAGTTGGTCCGTTCGTCACATCGTCTTCCTGCTGGCAGGCGGAGAGAGCGCCCCCTCCATCACATGTGGCCTGCAAGCCCTGACCATGTAATGCCGACCTGCGTAGCATAGTTACCGGATATATCCATCCGGCTGCACCGAACCGGCGCTCGTCAAGCGCCCGGCGGAGTGCCACCGTCCTGATCTTCGGGAAGCGGCAGCGGAGTCGCACCGCAGATCGTGCGAAGCGCCTGCTTCAATCCCTCCTCGACCGTCGGGTGGTAAAAGGGCATTTCGAGAAGATCGGTTGCGGTCTGCCCCTGCTGGACAGCCCAGGCGAGCATATGCGCCAGATGTTCGCTTTCGGGCGAGCACAAATCCGCCCCGATCAGGCGACCGTCCGGGGCAGCGGCATAAAGCGTCAGGACCCCCCGGTTTGTCCCCTCGACCCGCGCGCGGCCCTGATCGCTGAAATCGGCGGTGCCGGTGATGACGCCCTCATCCTCCGACTGGCCGATCCGCGCGACGGGAGGGCTGGTGAAGGTGATGCTGAACGCGGTGAAGCGGTCGGCCTCGATCGAGGCGGGATGGGCAACCGCGTTGCGTCCCGCGATCGCGCCGTCATGCGACGCCTCGTGCAACAGCGGCAAGTCCGAGGCCACATCGCCTGCAAGGAAGATCGCGCTGTCACGGCATCGCATCGTCGCGCGGTCGTGAAGGGGGACGCCGTGGTCGTCGAGCGCGAGACCGCTCGCTTTCAGGTTCAATGAGTCTAGATTGGGCGGGCGGCCCGTCGCGACGAGGACATGGTCGAAGTCGGCCTTGCCCGATGACGACCCTGTCCAGGCAAGGGTAACGCCATCGTCGGTCGCAGTCGCCACGATCTCTACGCCGAGCCGTAGAGTCAGGTCGTCGGAAATGATGTCGCGAAGCGCGGAATGGACCTTGTCGCAGCGAATGCCGCCGAGCCGGTTACCCCGATCGAACAGCGTCACGTCGACCCCGAGACGCGCCAGCGCCTGCGCCAATTCTAGGCCGATCGACCCCGATCCGACCACGGCGAGGCGCGTTGGCAAATCGTCGAGCTCGAACAGCGTCTCGTTGGTCAGCGCCAACTTCCCGAGCGCGGCATATTGATCGGGGACGAAGGGTGACGACCCGGTGGCGATGACGATCCGCTCCGCCGCGATGTCACGGCCATCGTCGAGCCGAAGCCGGTCGGGGGCGACGAACATGGCCCGCCCCGTCAGCCGGATGCCGTCGGGGATGTCGTCGATATTCTCCCGCGTCAGCCGGGCGAAGCGGTCGCGCTCGTCGCGCACGCGCTGCATCACCGCTCTGCCGTCGATCGCGACATCGCCGACCGATATGCCGAACATGTCGGTAGAGCGAGCGGCGTGGGCGGCATGCGACGCCGCGATCAGCAGTTTCGATGGCATACAGCCGACCGTCGCACAGGTCGTGCCGGCATAGTCGGGATCGATCAGCAACGTCGTCGCCCCCGCCGCGCGCGCCGCGCGCTCGGCGGCAAGCCCGGCGGTGCCCGCACCGATCACCGCGACGTCGCAGCGCAGGGTTTCGGTCATATCAAGCCGCGATCGTGATGGATTTGACGTTGACGAATTCCTTCAAACCGACCTCGCCATGTTCGCGGCCATAGCCCGAATCCTTGACCCCGCCGAAGGGCATGTTGGGCATCGCGATCGCATAGGAATTGATATGGACCATGCCGGTGTCGAAATAGGTCGACGCCATTTTCACCGCGCGCTCGACATCCTTGCTGAAGATACCGCCGCCCAGACCGTAACGGCTGTCGTTCGCGATCCGCATCGCGTCCTCGTCGTCCTTTGCCTTGATGATCGAGGCGACAGGGCCGAAAATCTCGTCGTCATAGGCTGGCTGTCCGGGCACGACATCGACGAGCGCGGTGGCGGGATAGAACCAGCCGGTGCGATCGGGAACTTCCCCGCCGACGACGATCTTCGCGCCCTTGGCGACGCTTTGTTCGACCTGGTCGTGGATCTGATCGCGCTGGCGACGCGAGACGAGCGGGCCGAGCTGGGTCGCCTTGTCGTTGGGGTCGCCGATCGCGATGTCCTTGAACGCGGCGGCATAGCCCTCGACGAATGCGTCGTAATTTTTTTCGGTGACGATGAAGCGTTTCGCGTTCACGCAGGTCTGGCCGTTGTTGTACAAGCGGCCCTGGACGCAGGTCTTGATCGCCAGATCGAGGTCGGCGTCGTCGAACACCATATAGGCGTCGTTCGAACCGAGTTCGAGCACGGTCTTCTTGCTCACCGACGCCGCCTTTTGCGCGACGGTGCGCCCGGCCTTGTCGCTGCCCGTCAGCGTGACGCCGCGCACCAGCTTATGCTCGATGATTCTGTCCGACTGGTCATGCGTGATCAGCAACACGCCGAACAAGCCCTTGGGCAGTCCCGCACGCTCGAAAATATCGCGTAGCATCAGGCCCGAACCGGTGCAGTTTTCGGAATGTTTGAGCAGCACACCGTTGCCGACCATCAGGCTCGAAATCGAATAGCGCACCGCCTGATAGCAAGGGAAATTCCATGGTTGGATGCCATAGATGACGCCGAGCGGCGAATAGGTGACGAGCCCGCGACCGTCCGAAATCTCGCGCTCTTCATCAGCGAGCATGTCGGGGCCGTGCTTGGCGGTATAGTCGCAAATCCCCGCGCACAGATCGATTTCCTGCCGCGAATCGCGCAACAGCTTGCCAACCTCATCGGTCATCAGCTGGGCGAATTCGTCCTTCGATTTACGGAGTTCCGCCGCGATCGCGGCGATGACGCCGGCGCGGTCATCGAGACTTCTGAGCCGCCAGTCGAGAAACGCATCATGGCTTTTCTGGACGACATTCATCGCTTCGTCGTCGGACATCACGGGATAGGATTTGAGCGGCTGTTCGGTCAGCGGGTTGATCGTGTCGATTGTCTGGTCGGTCATGGTGAGTCCGTTTCTATTGCTTGAAGTGATTGAATGGTTGGCAGGAAGTGCCGCGGTCAGCCATATTTCCTGCGATGATCGTCGATCGTGTCCGACGCCGCGGCGAGCGCTTGCGCAATCGCGGTGGCAAAGCCCTGATCGGCCATCCTGGCGATGCTGTTATGCGCCGTCGCGACGATCTGCGTATTGGCCCAGTCATGCCCGAGGTCGGTCGCCCAACGGACATAATCGTCCGCCGCGCCCGCACGTTTTTCGAGCCCCGCCGCGAGTTTGGGATGAAAGCGTATCGTCGGTCCCGACATCAACTTGTCGATCGGCCAGGGCAGGTCGAGTATGTTGAACGTATCATCGGCATGAACGATCCGGCCGGTACGATGGCGCGCGAGGACGGATCCAACATGTACAGCGGGATCGTCCGACACGAAATCGACGCCAGCGGGCATGGAAAAATCGAACGCATCGGCGAATTCACGCTGCGTTTCAGCCTTCTCGATCAATGCCGGGTCCCAATTCAGGTCGGGACATTGTTCGTGATGCCGTCGCGTTCCGATCAGCCGCACATGCGGCAACAGGCCCTGGATGAAACCGCAATGAAGCGTGTGGAAGGGATGAAGGTTGAGCACCGCATCGATCGCCTTGCCGCCATCGGTCAGCGTCATCAGCGCGTCCCGATCCGCCTGACCGGCTTCATAGGAATCGAGCAGGACGAACCGTCCGTTCGGTCGCCGTGCGAGCGACATGTGCGTGCCGACATTGATGACACGCGCGATGTGGAAATCGCCACGAATGTTCCAGAAATCTTCCGCCAGCTGCTCCACGTCGCTACCCTTTGATCGATCGATGCCACGCGATACGAAAGGGCCGGGCGCGTAATCCGTTCCGAAAATGGGCGAAACAAATATAGCTGCTCATCATCGCCTTATCGGCGCGGCAAGGTCGGACGAGGCGATGCGGGTGCCAACGCAGACATGGCCGCTCGAATGATCCTACCCGTGCAGCGTTCCGGGGTGGCTTCTGTGGTGATGGATTAATGCCTGTACGGAATTGATTGCCTAGGCAACTGTTGCTAAGGCAATGGGCATGAGTTTTTACGAGTCGTCGACATTCGAGCCCAATGTCTCGGTCGGTTACCTGCTGCGCGTCACAAATCAGATGGCGGGCGCGGGGCTTGAACATGTGTTCGCCGACGAAGGGATGTCAGGCATCCAGTGGCAGGTAATGCTGGCGCTTCAGTTCGGTGCGGCATCGAATTGCGCCGAGCTGGCCCGGCACCTCAATCACGACAAAGGCGCGATGACGCGGCTGGTCGATCAGATCGCGGCGCATGGCTGGATTACGCGGGAACGCGATGCGGATGATCGGCGGCATGTCCGGCTCGCCTTGACGGATAGCGGGCGCGACGTCGCGCTCCACGCAAAGGATCGCGTGCTCTCGTGCTGGAACAGCTGGCTTGGCGACTGGTCGCACGAAGAGATTGCGGGCCTGATCGCAGGGCTGCAAAAGCTGCGGACGACGCTGTCGGCGGTGGTCGCGTGAGGCGCGTCATCAGCCTTGCGCTGTTGCTCGGCGGCTGCGCGGTGCCGGCAAGCCGACCGGAGGTGGGGCTGCGCACGCCCGAGCAACTGGGGCTGGGTGGCGAGGCGGCGGCCATCGCGGTCGCGCCCGATTGGTGGCGCGAATTCGGGGATGAGCAGCTCGACCGGATCGTCGCCGATGCGCTTGCTGGCAACCCGTCGATCGAGATGGCCTCGGCACGAGTGCGTCAGGCCGACGCGATCCTGACCCGGCGCGATGCGGATCGGGGACCATCGGTCGATCTGGATGCGCAGGCGCAGGCGGCGCGGCTGTCGGGCCGTTACACGATCCCGCCGCCCTTTGCGGGAACGGTGCGGTTCGTCGGGACGACGCAAGCGGGGCTCAACTGGAACCTCGATCTGTTCGGGCGACAGCGTGCCGCGATCGAACAGGCGAGCGCGGCGCGCGATGCGGCGCGTTACGATGCCGCCGCGACGCGCGTGATGATCGCCGCATCGGTGGTGCAGGCTTATGCCGAGGTCGCGCGTGCCGAACGGCAAGCGGCCATCGCGCGGGAGACGGTCGACGCGCGGCAGGGATCGTTGCGGCTGATCGAGACGCGAATCCGCAATCGGCTGGCGAGCAAGCTCGACAGTAATGCCGCGACGACGTTGCTGGCGCAGGCGCGTGGTGCGCTGGTCCGGGCGGAGGCGGCCCGCGCGCTCGGCATCAACGCGCTCGCCGCGCTGGCGGGGCGGGGATCTGATTATGCCGCGACGATCGGTGCGACGCGGATCGTCGATGCGGGGCCTGACCTGCCCGCGACGATCCCTGCCGATCTGTTATCGCGGCGTGCGGACATTGCGGCGGCGCAAGCGCGCGTGGTCGCGGCGGCGGCGGGGCGTCAGGTCGCGCGGCGCGCCTTTTATCCGAACGTCAATCTGTCCGCGCTCGCCGGGTTGCAGGCAATCGGTATCGGCAATTTGTTCAATCTGGATGCGGGCACTGCGGGGGCGGGGGCGGCGGTTCACCTGCCGATTTTCGACAACGGGCGGTTGAAGGCCGATCTTGAGGGTGCGACGGCGGGGCTCGATCTCGCCAACGCCGACTATAACAAGACGCTGGTCGGGGCGGTGCGCGAGGCGGCGGATGCGATCGCGCGACTGGGTGCGGTCGCGGATCAGCGTCAACAGCAGCGCGCGGTGGTCGCGGGTTTTGCGGAAACCGCGCGGCTTAACGACATCCGGGTGCGGGCGGGGCTCGATAGCCGCCTCAGCCTGGTCGATAATGACATTCGCCTGCTCGATGCGCGGCTTGCCGACGCCAATCTTTCCCTCGATGCGATCATCGCGCGCGCGCAACTGGCGCAGGCGCTCGGCGGCGGCATCGACAACGGGACCAAGCCATGACCGATACCGAAATCTCGCCCGCCTCCGACCCCGCACCTGCTGCGCCTCCCGCGACGGAGGCCGCGCCTGCGGGCAAACCGCAATTGCGTCGCCGCTTGCTGACGATATTGGCGGTTGCGGTCGGCATCGCCGTCGCGGTCTGGGCAGTCTTCCATTTCGTGCTCGCGACGCCCGAGGAGGAGACGGACGACGCCTATGTCGCGGGCGATGTCGTTCAGATCACCGCGCGTGATCCGGGGACGATTACCGCGCTCCACGCCGATAACACGCAATCGGTGAAGGCGGGCGATCTGCTCGTCGAACTCGATCCGCTCACCGCCGATGTCGCCCTGCAGTCGGCGGCGGCGGAACTGGCCCGTGCGGTGCGCGCGACGCGCGCGAATTTTTCGACCGTCGATACCGCCGATGCCGCAGTGATGCAGGCGCGCGCGCAATTGTCGGCGGCGCGCAACGATTATCAGCGGCGTCGCGGGGCCGCCGCCGAGGGCGCGGTATCGGGTGAGGAACTCGCCCATGCGGGCGACGCGCTTCGCATCGCGCAAACCAATCTGACCGCGGCGCAAAGCCAGCGCACGCAGGCGCGCAGCGCCGTTGCGGGCACCGACATCGCGACCAATCCCGAAGTCATAGCCGCCGCCGCTGCTTATCGCCGCGCCGCGATCACGAAGAGCCATATGCGCATCGTCGCACCGATCGACGGCGTCATCGGGCAACGTACCGCGCAGGTCGGCCAGCAAATTCAGGCAGGAGCGCCGCTGATGGCGGTGGTCCCGTTGACGCGATTGTGGGTCGATGCGAATTTCCGCGAGACCCAGCTGAAGGACTTGCGGATCGGCCAGCCTGCGACGGTCGTTGCCGACATGTATGGCGGCGACGTCATCTATCACGGCAAGGTGGCGGGGCTGGGTGCCGGATCGGGCAACGCCTTTGCGCTGTTGCCCCCACAAAATGCGAGTGGGAACTGGATCAAGATCGTCCAGCGCGTGCCCGTTCGGATCGCGTTGGAGACGAAGGAACTCATCGCCAATCCGCTACGCGTCGGTCTGTCGGTCGCCGCCACGGTGGACACGAGCGATCATCGCGGCCATCGCATCGCCGCGGTCGCCTCCGTGCCCTATACCGGCCAGACGAGCGACGGCAGCGATCCCGCGATCGAGGCACGCATCCGGCAGATCATCGCCGCGAACCGCTGATGGCGACCGCCGCCCCGCCAGCCCGCGCGGCCACAGGTCCGAGCCCCGACGCGGTTGCGGCGATGACGCCACTTGCGGGCGGGCGATTGGCGCTGGTCGCGTTCGCGCTGGCACTGGGCACGTTCATGATGGTGCTCGATACGACGATCGCCAACGTGTCGTTGCCGACGATCGCAGGTAATCTGGGCGTGTCGAGCGACGTGTCGACCTGGATCGTCACCGCCTTTGCGGTCGCAAACGGCATCTCGGTGCCGTTGACGGGGTGGCTGATGCGCCGGTTCGGCGTCGTCCGCGTGTTTTGCACCAGCCTGGCGCTGTTCACCATTGCCTCGTTGTTATGCGGGATCGCGTGGAGCCTGCCCTCTCTGATCGCGTTTCGCGTATTGCAGGGCGGGGTATCGGGGCCGATGATGCCGGGCAGTCAGGCATTGCTGATCTCTATTTTCCCGTCCGAAAAACGCTCTACCGCGCTCGGCATCTGGTCGATGACGACATTGGTCGCGCCGATCATGGGGCCTATCCTCGGCGGCTATATCTCCGACAATTACCATTGGTCGTGGATATTCCTCATCAACATCCCGTTCGGGATCTTCGCGGCGGCGATCTGCTGGACCAATTTGCGCAAGCGCGATACGCCGACCGTGAAAGTGCCGATCGATACGATCGGGCTCGCGCTGCTGATCCTGTGGGTCGGGTCGCTCCAGATCATGCTCGACCTCGGCAAGAATGCCGATTGGTTCAACGATCCGACGATCGTCGTGCTGGCGGCGATTGCCGGGATCATGTTCATCGCATGGCTGATCTGGGAGTTGACCGACGCCAATCCGATCGTCGACCTGTCGCTGTTCCGGTCGCGCAATTTCGCGATCGGCAACATCGCATTCTGCCTCGGTTATGCAGTGTTCTTCGCAAATATCCTGATCCTGCCCTTATGGTTGCAGACCCAGCTCGGCTACACCGCGACATGGGCGGGACTGGTGGCGGCACCGTCAGGGGTGATCGCGGTGATCCTGACCCCGTTTGCGGCACGTTTATCGGGAAAAATCGATGCGCGCATTCTGGCGAGCGTCGCGTTTATCGGTTTTGCCGTGAGCTACTGGATGCGTTCCGGCTACACGACCACCGCCAGTTTCGGGGATCTGGTGATGCCCTTGCTGGTGCAGGGCGTGTCGATGGCGACGTTTTTCCTGTCGATGCTGACGATCGCGCTCGACCGGATTCCACCCGATCGGATGCCCTCGGCGACGGGTTTGTCGAATTTTACGCGCATCGTCGCGGGGTCGTTCGCCGCCTCGATCGTCACGACCGCCTGGGACCGGCGCGAAACGCTGCATCAGGCCCGCTTGTCGGAGGCGGTGGGCGATGGCGTCCCCTTTCAAATGGCAATCGACCGATTGCAGCATCTGGGTTTGACCGCGCAGCAGGCGGCGGGTGCGGTGACACGCCAGATGATCGGCCAGGCATATCTGCTCGCCTCGACCGATTTGTTTCGGATATCCGCCTATCTGTCGGCGGCGTTGCTGTTGCTGGTTTGGCTGTGCCGGCGTCCCGCTGGCGGGGGTGGGCCAGTCGCTGCGGATTGACCCATCGCGCTAGATACCCGCCCTAGATACGTGCCCTAGACACCCGCCGACGCCGCAGCGCGCCCGCGCATGGCGTCGGCCCAGCGCGCAACGTGGGTCAGTGTTTCATCGGGTTTGAACTTCACCATCCGCGCGAAATCGATCGCGGTGAAGGCGACGATATCGGCGATCGTCACCCGGTCGCTCGCGATAAAGGCGCTGTCGGCAAGCCGCCGGTCGAGCATCTTGACGCCGCGTTCCGCCGTCGCGCGTTGCGATGTCGCGAGCGCGGGAACCTGCTGTTCCAGCGCGGCGAGCGCGGGATGACCGTGGCGCACGGTCATCATCAGCGGTGTTGCGACCATCATCTCCGCACGGCGCAGCCACATCTCGACCATCGCGATTTCGAGGGGGTTTGTCCCGAACAAATTGGGGTCGGGATACAGGCTTTCGAGATAGCGGCAGATCGCAATCGATTCGGTTATCCCGGTGCCGTCGTCGAGTTCGAGCGCGGGAACATTGGGGAGCCCCGCCATGGCGAGATAATCGGGCTGGCGATGGTCACCGCCGAAGATATCGACCTCTACGATCTCGATATCTTCGATATGCTTTTCGGCCATGAACCATCGGACACGGCGCGGGTTCGGCGCCCGCCTGCTATCGTAAAGCTTCATGCTTCCGCCTTTTCCGGCGCGATCCTGTCCTGCGTCTTCGTTTCGAAATCGCTGGCGTCGTGGCGTTCGTGAAGCTGGCTTGCGGGGTCGCCCATCACACGGTTGACCATCCGCCCGCGCTTGACGGCGGCGCGCGCGCCGATCTGGTCGGTCCAGCGCAGGACGTTCTCGTAATCCTGAACCTGGAGAAATTCGCCCGCGTCATAGACGACGCCCTTAACCAGCGCGCCATACCAGGGCCAGATCGCCATATCGGCAATCGTATATTCGCTGCCGCCGATGAATTCGCTCTCGCCCAGCCGCCGGTCGAGCACGTCGAGCTGTCGCTTCACCTCCATCGCGAACCGGTCGATCGCATATTCGATCTTGGTAGGCGCATAGGCGTAGAAATGGCCGAACCCGCCGCCCAGGATCGGGCCGGCACCCATCTGCCAGAACAGCCATGACAGGCATTCGGCGCGCCTGGCGGGATCGGTAGGGACGAACGCGCCGAATTTTTCCGCGAGATAGAGCAGGATCGATCCCGATTCGAACACGCGCACGGGTTCCGCATCGCTGCGATCGACGAGTGCGGGAATTTTCGAATTGGGGTTCGCATCGACGAAGCCGCTCGAAAACTGGTCGCCGTCCATGATCTTGATGAGCCACGCATCATATTCCGCGCCCGAATAGCCCGCCGCGAGCAGCTCCTCCAGCATCACGGTCACCTTCACGCCATTCGGCGTGCCGAGCGAATAGAGTTGGAGCGGGTGTTTGCCGACGGGCAGGTCCTTGTCGTGCGTCGGCCCCGCGATCGGGCGATTGATGCTGGCGAAGCGCCCGCCGCTTTCCTTGTTCCACGTCCATATCTTGGGCGGGGTATAGTCGGCGGCGTCGGTCATGCGGGCTCTCCATCGTCGGTTTTGTCTGCCCTCCGACTTGGCGCTTGTGGTGCGGGCGTGCAAGGGTCGCCGCGGCGAAGCGGGTGACGGGCACCGAACGCGCGCCCGATGGTTGGGGGTGTATGACGGACCGCCTGATCTTTACCCCCGCCGATGTCGACCTGTCGCGATCGCCGCTGCGTCGCGGGATCGTCGATCCGACCTATGTTCTCGGCGCGTTCAATCCGGGGTTAACGCGGCTCGCCAACGGCAATCTGTTGTTGATGGTGCGTGTCGCCGAGGCGTTGGCGGAACCGGTGGTGGACGATCACGTCCGCGCGATCCGCTGGACCGGGACGGGCTATGTGCTCGACGCCTTCAGCCTCGACGCGGTCGACATGAGCGACCCGCGCCAGTTCGAGATGCGGGGGCGGGCGCAGCGGATATTGGGGCTGACCTCGCTGTCGTGGCTGCTGCCGGTCGAGCTGGACGCGGCGGGGGAGACGATCGTGGCGGTTCATTACGATGCCGCGATCGAGCCAGCGGCGTCTTATCAACAATATGGCGTCGAGGATGCACGGATCAGCCGGATCAATGACATCTGGTACATGACGACGTGCTCGGTCGGGGCGGAGCGCCACGGGACGACGCTCCATATTTCGCGCGACGGGTTGCATTACGATCTCGCCGGGCTGGTGCTCGATCATCAGAACAAGGATATGATCCTGTTCGAAGGGCGCGTCGCGGGCATGTTTCTGGCGATGACGCGGCCACTCGGCGAATGCTATTTCGCTTATCCGCCAGACAGCGAATTTCTTGGTGGGCCGTCGATCAATTTCGCGGCGTCGCCCGATGCGCTTCACTGGCGACCGCTCGCCGCGCCGGGGATCGGGGCACGCAAGGGCGCGGTCGGCGCGATGAAGGTCGGTGGGGGATCGCCGCCGATCCAGACGCCCGATGGCTGGCTGACGATCTGGCACGGGGTCGAGGCGCGCGACCGGGTCGGCATCTATCGCAGTTTCTGGGCGCTGATGGACGCCGACGATCCGACGCGGTTCCTGAGGATCGAGGATGAAATGCCGCTGATCGAGGCGAACCCGGCGCTGACCGCGCCGATCGCGCAGCAGATGTACTTGCCGACCCCGGTCGTCTTCACGACGGGGATGGTCGATATGGGCGACGATTATCTCGTCGCGAGTGGGGAGGCCGATCTCGCCTGCCGCCTGACGCGGATCGACAAGGCACGGTTCGCATGAGCGAATGGTGGAAATCCGCGACGATCTATCAAATCTATCCGCGCTCCTTTCAGGATAGTGACGGCGATGGCGTCGGCGACCTTAAAGGGATAACCGCGCGGCTCGACCACCTTGTTGCGCTGGGCGTTGACGCGGCCTGGATTTCGCCGATTTTCCCAAGTCCGATGGCGGATTTCGGATATGACGTTGCGGATTATTGCGACATCGATCCGCTGTTCGGCAGTCTCGCCGATTTCGACGCGCTGCTGGCGGCGGCGCATGAGCGTGGGCTGAAGCTGCTGCTCGATTTCGTCCCCAATCACAGCGCCGACCGGCATCGCTGGTTCGTCGAGAGCCGGTCGGCGCGCGATCATCCCAAACGCGACTGGTATATCTGGCGTGACGCCGCGCCCGATGGTGGCCCGCCGAATAACTGGATCAGCGATTTCGGTGGGTCGGCGTGGGAATGGGATGCCGGGAGCGGGCAATATTATTATCATGCGTTCCTGAAGGAGCAGCCCGACCTCAACTGGCGCAATCCCGATCTGCGCGCAGCGATGATGGGGGCCATGCGCTTCTGGTTCGATCGCGGCGTCGATGGGTTTCGGATCGACGTGCTTTGGCACATGATCAAACATGCCGACTTTCCCGATAACCCGCCGAATCCCGATTATCGCAAGGGGATGGGGGAGATGCACAGCGTTCTGCAGCTCAACTCCACCGACCAGCCCGACGTGCATAAGATCGCCGCCGACATGCGGCGGCTCGCCGATGGCTATGTCGGAGATCGCGTGCTGATCGGCGAAATCTATCTGCCTGTCCCGAAACTGATGGAATATTATGGCATCGACGCGCCCGGCGTCCATCTGCCCTTCAACTTCCAGCTGATCGATGCCGCATGGGATGCATCGACCCTGGCGGCGGCGATCCGGGATTACGAGGCGGCGCTGCCGGTCGGGGGGTGGCCGAACTGGGTGCTCGGCAATCACGATCGCCCGCGTATCGCGACGCGGGTCGGGAGCGCGCAGGCGCGGATCGCGGCGATGCTGTTGCTGACGCTGCGTGGCACGCCGACGCTTTATTATGGCGATGAGATCGGGCTGACCGATGTCGATATCCCCCCGGCGCGGGTGGTTGATCCGCGGGAATTGCGTGAGCCGGGGCTGGGGCTTGGGCGGGATCCGGTGCGGACACCGATGCCGTGGAACAGCAGCGTTCATGCGGGTTTTTCGACGACCGATCCGTGGCTGCCATTGGGCGATGACTGGCCGACGCACAATATGGCGGTGCAGGCCGACGATGCCGGATCGATGCTCGCTTTTTATCGCGGTCTGCTTGCGCTTCGACGCAAGCACGCGGCACTGGCGCTCGGCGCTATCGAACGAATCAGGACAGAGGGAGACGTGCTGATATACGAACGGGCGCTGGCGGCTGAACGCATCGTCGTCGCGCTCAATCTGAGCGATGAGCAGGCGGAATTGTCCTTGCCCGAAGGAGAGATATTGCTGACGACGACAGGCGTTTTTGCCCCCGGATTGCTGCACCCGGATCAGGGTGTGATGCTGCGGGTATCCGGCGCATGAAGATCGCGATGCTTGCGCCAATCGCGTGGCGCACCCCGCCGCGTCACTATGGGCCTTGGGAACTCGTCACGAGCCTGCTCACCGAAGCACTCGTCGCGCGCGGCGTCGATGTCACGCTGTTCGCGACGCTCGACAGCCAGACGAATGCGACGCTCGCGGGCGTCGTCCCCGCCGCTTATTCCGAAGACCCGTCGATCGATGCGAAAGTATGGGAATTCCGCCACCTGGCGCATGTGTTCGAGCGGGCGGGGGAGTTCGATCTGATCCACAATCAGGCCGATTTTCCCGCCCACGCCTTTTCGGGGCTCGTCGACACGCCGATCGTCACGACGATCCACGGCTTTTCGTCGGACCGCATCATGCCGATGTACAAACCGTTCGAGGATCGCGTCCATTATGTCGCGATCAGCGATGCCGACCGTGCCGAAGGGCTGCGCTATGCGGCGACGATCCATCACGGTATCGTCCTCGACGATTTCCCCTTCGATGCAAAAGGGAGCGGCGACCTGCTCTTTTTCGGACGGCTCCATCCCGACAAGGGCGCGATCGAGGCGATCGACGTGGCGGAGGCGACCGGACGGCGGCTCGACATGGCGGGGATCGTGCAGGATCAGGGCTATGCGGATCGCGTCATGGCGCGCGTCGATGGCGCGCGTATCGTATTTCATGGCGCGGTCGGCGGGACGCAGCGCACCGACCTGCTCGGCGGTGCGGCGGCGTTGCTTCATCTGATCGGCTTCGACGAACCCTTCGGCTTGTCGGTGATCGAGGCGATGGCATGCGGCACCCCGGTTATTGCGATCAATCGCGGGTCGATGCCCGAACTGATCGACCATGGCGTCACGGGATTTCTGGTCGATAGCGTCGATGAAGCGATCGCGGCGGTCGGACGGTTGGGAGAGATTGATCGCACCGCCTGCCGCGCCGCCGTCGCGGATCGCTTCAGCATCGACCGCATGGCGGATCGCTACATCGCGCTTTATCGGTCGATCCTCGCAGAATCGCCGCGCGATCCATTGACGCGCGGC
>JAPKCG010000420.1 GCA_028823055.1 Sphingomonas bacterium | reverse complement strand
GCCCGCATCTGCTCGCGATGACCGCAACCCCGATCCCGCGCACGCTGACGCTCGCGCAATATGGCGAGATGGATGTCAGCCGCCTCGACGAAATGCCCCCCGGCCGCCAGCCGATCGAAACGCGCGTTATCTCCGAAGAACGGCTCGAAGATGTCGTCAACGCGCTCGGTCGGCATCTGTCCGACGGCGGTCAGGCCTATTGGGTTTGCCCGTTGGTCGAGGAAAGCGAGAAGTCGGACATGGCGGCTGCCGAGGCCCGCGCCGAAACGCTGCGCACCCGGTTCGGTGACCGCGTCGGCCTCGTCCACGGGCGCATGAAGCCCGCCGAAAAGGATTCGGTGATGGAGGCGTTCGCGGGCGCACGGACCGGTGTTCTCGTCGCGACGACGGTGATCGAAGTCGGCGTCGATGTGCCCAACGCGACGCTGATCGTCATCGAACATGCCGACCGCTTCGGCCTTGCCCAGCTTCACCAGCTACGCGGGCGCGTGGGGCGGGGCGGGGGGCAGTCGAACTGCCTGCTCATCCGCGGCAACGGCCTCAGCGAAACATCCCGCGCGCGGCTCGCGCTGATGCGTGAAACCAATGACGGGTTCCGAATCGCGGAGGAAGATCTGCGATTACGCGGGGCGGGCGACATGCTCGGCACGCGGCAATCGGGGGAGGCGTCGTTCCGCATCGCAACGCCCGACATGCTTGCCGATCTGCTGCCCTGTGCGCAGGACGATGCGCGGTTGCTGATCGATCGCGATGGCGGGCTGGAGGGTGACCGGGGACGCGCGGCACGGACCGCGCTTTATCTGTTCGAACGCGATTCGGCGGTCGCGTTGCTTCGATCAGGCTGACATCATTGCTGCATGACCGCCAGGACGGCGTAATAATTCGCGGGCGCGATCGGACGATCCAGCGCACAACCGATCCGCCCGCCCAGCGCCCAGCGCACTGCTGCATCGACGTCCCCTATTACCGGCAGCGCGATCTTGATCCATTCCCCGGCGGATACCGGGGCATCGCTGCGCAACATCATACCGCTGGGGGAGACATTAACGATCGTCGCGGCGGACTGACGCCGGTCGACCAGCGTCAACTGCGATCGATACAGGACCTCGTCACGCGGCTCGGCCCGTACATCGTCGTACCTGCAGGTCGGTGTACTCGCCACTCATCGCCCTTCGATCGGCCACCATGCCGCGCGTAATGCTCGCTGTTAGCCGATGAGCGGTTTATCGATCCTTAAGATTGCGTCACCTTATCCGCGCGTGATCAGGCCGTGATGTTTTTTCCCCGCCGACAGCCGGATCGGTGTATCGCCCAGCGTGACCGTGAGTGCATCATCGGTAACCTTTTCACCATCGACCCGTGCGCCACCGCCCGCGATCAGCCGTCGAGCGTCGCCCTTCGATTTCGCGAAACCCAGTCCGATCAGCGCATCGACGACCGTGATTGTATCGCCCGCCGCGGTCATCGTCGGCAGCGCATCGCCGCTCGTGCCCTCGGCAAATGTCTTGCGCGCGGTTTCGGCCGCGCCGTCCGCCGCCTCGCGTCCCCGGCACATCGCGGTCGCCTCGGTCGCCAGCACGATCTTAGCGGCGTTGATCTCCGCGCCCTCCAGCGATTCGAGCCGTTCGATCTCCTCCACCGCTACATCGGTGAACAGGCGCAGGAATTTGCCGACATCGCGATCGTCGGTGTTGCGCCAGAATTGCCAGTAATCGAAATGCGGCAACTGATCCTCGTGCAGCCACACCGCGCCTGCCATCGTCTTGCCCATCTTGCCACCATCGGCGGTGGTGATCAGCGGCGTGGTGAGACCATATACCTCGGTCGAATCCATCCGCCGCGCCAGTTCGATGCCGTTGACGATATTGCCCCATTGATCGCTGCCGCCCATCTGCAACCGGCAACCTGCGCGCCGCGACAGTTCGAGAAAGTCGTAAGCCTGCAGGATCATATAGTTGAATTCGAGGAAGCTCAGCGATTGTTCGCGGTCGAGCCGCAACTTGACGCTGTCGAAGCTGAGCATTCGGTTGACGCTGAAATGCTGCCCGACCTCGCGCAGGAACGGGATATATTCCAATGCATCGAGCCATTCCGCATTGTCGAGCATCACGGCATCGGTCGGCCCGTTACCGAATGTCAGGAACCGTTCGAAGATCCGCCGGATCGACGCGACGTTGGTGGCCAGCCGATCCTCCGTCAGCATCTGCCGCGATTCTTCCTTGAAGCTCGGATCGCCAATCTTACCCGTGCCGCCGCCCATCAGCACGATCGGCTTGTGCCCCGATTGTTGCAGACGGCGCAGCAGCATGATCTGGACGAGACTGCCCACATGCAACGAGGGCGCGGTGGGGTCGAAGCCGATATAGCCGGGCACGACACCCGATGCGGCGAGCCTGTCGAGCGCGGCCGCATCGGTCAGCTGGTGGATGTAGCCGCGCGTCGACAGCGTGGTGAGCAGATCGGACTGATAGGTCATGGCGGTGCGATTACCGCCCCTCGCGCGTTTCGTCACCCCAGTCGTGATTATCACCCCAGCGCTGAATTACAGTTTCGGTAGCTCACCGAGCGGATCGACGGGGGTGCGGCCTTTGCGCAATTCGAAATGCAGTTCGGGCTGGTCGGCAAAACCGGTGTCGCCCGACAGCGCGATTTTCTGTCCGCGCTTCACCTTTTGCCCGCGCTGAACGAGCAGTTTCGATGCGTGCCCATAGACACTGGTCCAGCCCGATCCGTGTTTGACGATGACCAGTCCGCCCAGGGCCGCGATGCCGTCACCGACATAGGCGACGACGCCATCGGCGGTGGCGTGAATCGGGGAGCCGATGGGGGCGGCGATCTTGATCCCGTCGTTGCGTTCGCCGCTCTTGCCGGGGCCGAAGCGCTTCACGACGCGGCCGTCGACCGGCCACATGAACGCGCCGCCGGTCAGCTTCGTCGGGGCGACCACGACCGCGGTCGGCGGCAGCACGCGCTTGGCGTCGGTCGTCGGCCGGGCCGCGACCTGATCGGGCGCGGTCGCGGGGTCGCCGCCCGTCAGGATGTCGTCGATGTGGAGGTT
>JAPKCG010000419.1 GCA_028823055.1 Sphingomonas bacterium | reverse complement strand
TCGTTGCCGAGACGCTGACGGATGATGTCGAAGGTGCGCGGCATGTGCTGGCCGAAGCGGAGCGGCTGGGTCTCGATCTGAACGGGGTGACCGACACGCTGGTCGAGGAAGGCGTCGCGTCTTTCTCCAAGTCGTTCGACGAACTGTTGGCGTCGATCGCGGCGAAGCATCCCGCAACCGCCTGACGCCGGCTGCGTTACCGATCGGAACAACCCAAGGGAACTCGTCATGAAAATCGGAATCATCGGGCTCGGTCGGATGGGCAGCAATATCGCGCGACGGCTGATGCGCGTGGGACACGAGGTCGTCGGCTATGATCGCGATGAAAAGGCGGTGAACGAACTCGCTGGCGAGGGCGCGGAAGTTGCCTCGTCGATCGACGATATGCGCGGCAAGCTTTCCGATCCACCGATCTGGTGGGTGATGTTGCCTGCGGGCGCGCCGACCGAGAGCACGGTCACCGAAATCTGCGAAAAGGCGGACAAGGGCAGCATCGTCATCGATGGCGGCAACAGTTTCTACAAGGACGACATCCGCCGCGCGAGGATGCTGAAGGACCATGGCTGCCACTATGTCGATGTCGGCACGTCGGGCGGTGTGTGGGGTCTGGAACGCGGATTCTGCATGATGATCGGCGGCGAAGACGACGTCGTCCATATGCTCGACCCGATCTTCGAGGCGCTGGCACCGGGCCTGGGCGACATCCCGCGTACTGCCGGGCGCGAGGACAAGGAGGGTTTGGACCCGCGTGCGGAGAAGGGATATATCCACGCCGGACCCGAGGGCGCGGGCCACTTCGTCAAGATGGTCCATAACGGCATCGAATATGGCCTTATGGAGGCTTATGCCGAGGGCTTCGACATTCTGAAGGGCAAGATGTCCGACAAACTGCCCGAGGATCAGCGATTCGACATCAATCTTGCCGATGTCGCGGAGGTGTGGCGGCGCGGTAGCGTGATCTCGTCATGGTTACTCGACCTGTCGGCGATCGCGCTCGCCAAGGATCAGATGCTCGAACAGTTTAGCGGCCATGTCGCCGATTCGGGCGAGGGCCAGTGGACGATCGATGCCGCGATGGAAGAGGCGGTGCCCGCCAACGTCCTGACCGCCGCGCTGTTCGCGCGCTATCGCAGCAGGGTGGAGCACACTTTCGGCGACAAGCTGTTGTCGGCGATGCGCTATGGCTTTGGCGGCCACGTCGAAATTCCGCAATGAAACCGATCCGGTTCGTCGTGTCGGACGTCGACGGCACGCTGGTCGACAGGCAGAAGCAACTGACCCCGGCGACCGCCGATGCCGTCGCCCGGCTGGAGGCGGCGGGCGTTCCCTTCACGATCGTCAGCGCGCGTCCGCGATCGGGAATGATGCCGATCGCCGACACGCTGGGGATCGACCGACCGATGGGGGCATTCAACGGCGGCACGATATTCACGCGCGACGGCACCGTCATCGAACAACATATGATCGATCCTGACGTGGCGCGCGGCATGGTCGCGTTGTCTCAAGATAGCGACGTCGATATCTGGATCTTCGCGGAGGACCGCTGGTACGCGACGAGCGGAGAGGGGCATCACGTCGACAGCGAACGGGTGTCGTCCAACCAGGAGCCGGTGATCGTCGATAATGTCGCGAACCTGCTCGATCGCGCGGACAAGATCACCTTCGTCAGCGATGACGAGCCGGCGCTGCGCGAGCTGCATCGACGCGGCGGCGATTATGCGGCCAAGGCGACGATCGTCCAGTCGCAGACCTATTATCTCGACATCACCGCGCTCGCCGCGAACAAGGGTGACGGCGTCGCGGCGCTGGCGGCGGCGGCGGACATTCCGCTCGACGCGGTCGCCGCGCTCGGCGATCAGGCGAACGACATTCCGATGCTCGAACGCGTTGGCCTGTCGATCGCGATGGGTAACGCCGCCGACGCGGTGAAGTCGGTCGCCGACGAAACCACGCGCGCCAACGACGAGGACGGCGTTGCCGCCGCGATCGATGCGCTTATCCTTCCCCGTATTGGAGCCCCCGCATGAAAGACCTCGTCGCCTTCGATCTCGACAGCACGCTTGCCGAAAGCAAACAGCCGTTGAAGGAGACGATGGGCGAAGCGCTCGCCGACCTGCTCGGCGTCGTGCATGTCGCGGTGATTTCGGGGGGTGACTGGTCGCAGTTCGACAAACAGGTGGCGAGCCGTCTGCCCGGCCGTGCGGACCTCGGCAAATTGTGGCTGATGCCGACGACTGGGACGAAGCTGTACCGGCACACCGACGGCGCGTGGAGCGCGGTTTACGCCGAACTGTTCGACGACGAGACGAAGGACAAGATCCTGACGGCATTCGATGCCGCGCTTGAGGCGACCGGATTCAAGCCCGAGCAGACCTGGGGCGAGCGGATCGAGGATCGCGGCAGCCAGATCACCTTCTCCGCGCTCGGCCAGCAGGCACCGCTCGATGCGAAGGAGAAATGGGACCCCGATTTCGCCAAGCGCAAGGTGATCCAGAAGGATTTGAAGCAACGACTGCCCGGCCTGTCGATCAACATGGGCGGATCGACGTCGATCGACATTACGCGTGAGGGTGTCGACAAGGCTTATGGCCTGAAGAAGCTGCGCGATCACAGCGGCATCCCGCTCGACAAGATGATGTTCATCGGAGACGCGATCTTTCCCGGAGGTAACGACTATCCCGCCAAGGAGCTTGGGCTCGATACGGTCAAGGTGCGCGATCCGGACGATACGCTGTCGGTGATCGCGGCGATCGTGGCCTGTCAGAAGTGATCGCGCTGCTGGCGCTGGCGCTGGCGATGCAGTCGGACAAGCTGCCGCCCGCCAATCCGCTGCCCCCGCCGGAAACGGAGGAGGCGGGGGTCATGCGTCCGATCACCGCGATGTTTGCGGGGCTGGCGGCGCGCGATGCCACGGCGATCCTCGCCGAAGTGCGCCCCGACGGTGGCGCCACGGTCGCGCTTGAACGCGCTGATGGGACGCGGACGATCCGGCATCTGGGCTGGGCCGAGTTTGCGGCGGGCATCAAGCCGGGGCCGGAGCGGTATGAAGAGCGGTTGCGGGG
>JAPKCG010000038.1 GCA_028823055.1 Sphingomonas bacterium | reverse complement strand
GCCTTTTAGTGAGGGGCCCTTTTCGTGCGGGGCAAGCCAGTGACAAATTGTCCCGGCGGCGATCCGCGCGCTTACTTGCGCTCGAACACCTTCTGGCCGCCCACCCATGTCTCCTCTACCCGCGTCGCGCGCAGGTCGGTGGGACTGGCAAGCAACGGATCGCGGTCGACGATGATGAAATCGGCGCGCTGACCGGGTGCCAGCCGTCCGAACTTGTTCTCCGCAAAACCGGCATAGGCCGCTCCGCCCGTATAGGCCCACCACGCCTGCTCGCGCGTCACCGCCTGTTCGGGATGCCACCCGCCATAGGGCAGCCCGTCCGCGCCCTGACGCGTATAGGCTGCGGCCCACCCGGCCCAGGGATCGGGGCGTTCGACCGGAAAATCGCTACCGAAGGCCAGCGTCGATCCGTTTTTCAGCATCGCCGCCCAGGCATAAGCGCCATCAAGCCGCTGCGGTCCCAGCCGCGCCTCCGCCATCAGCCGGTCGCTCGTTTCGTGAACCGGCTGCATCGAGGCGATCGTGCCGTGTTTGCCGAAGCGGGGCAGATCGACCGGATCGACGATCTGCGCATGTTCGATCCGCCAGCGCCGATCGCCCTTGTACGTTTCCGACAATTCGTCGATCGCCGAGAGAACCTGCGCATTCGCCTTGTCGCCGATCGCGTGGACCGCGACCTGATAGCCATCCATCGCCGCACGGCTCATCAGATTACGGATGACGTCGTCGGACATGAACCCCGCCCCCGACTGGCCCGGCGCATCGCTATAGGGCGCTTTCAGCCAAGCGCCCCGCGACCCCAATGCGCCGTCGGCATAGAGTTTGACGCCCCCCATCCGCAGCCGGTCGTTATAGAGCCAGGGTGTCGGGCCCGTGCCGCCGATACGCACCGCCGTATCGACGCCCATCGCATAGCTCATGATTCGCACCCGCAGCGCGTCGATGTCGCCCATCCGGCGATAGGTCAGCCAATCGTCCAGTGACGTCCCCATGTCGCCGATCGCGGTGACGCCATAGGCGAGCAGAATGGATTGCGCCTTGAGGAATGCCGCCGCCCGGTCTTTGCCCAAGGGCTGCGGCACGATCCTGGCGACCAGATCCTGCGCCGAATCGACGAAGACGCCCGCGGGCGCGCCACCAGTCTTTTCGATCCGCCCACCCGCCGGGGTCGCGGTCTTCGCGGTGATGCCCGCCGCCTTGAGCGCGGCGGTGTTCGCCCAGCTCGCATGGCCATCGGCGCGCGACAGCCAAACGGGGCGGTCGCCGACCGCGCTATCGAGTTCGGCGGCGGTCGGGAAACGGCCGAGATTCCACGTTTCCTGATTCCAGCCCCCGCCGAGAATCCATTTGCGGTCGGGGTTGGCGGCGGCATAGGCCTTGATCCGCGCCAGCGCCTCGGGGAGCGAAGTCGCCTCCGACAGATCGAGTTCGAGCGCGCGAAAGCCCAATTCCATCATATGCCCGTGCGCGTCGATCATGCCGGGCAACAGCACCCGCCCCTTCATGTCCGCACGCCAATCGAGCTTTTCGGGGCGTTTGTCCTTGGCCGACAACAATCGCGTCACCTTGCCATCGGGGGTCAGCAGCAGCGCATTGAACCGGATCACGCGGCCATCCTTGTCGAGCGTCATGCCGTTGACGTTGTCGACCAGCCCGTCGGCCAGTGCAGGGCCACCGATCATCAGCGCGACCAGCGTGAGCCCGAAAAAAGGAAAACGGCGGATCATTACAACTACTCCAGGTCACTCGTCGCGCTCTCGCATAAACGGTGTTTCACGACGAGACCAGACGGTCTAGGTGGCGGACATGGCCACCTCTTCTCCCCCGCAATCCGCCCTCCCCGTCTCGATCGACGACGTGCGCGCCGCGCATGACCGCATCCGCGATTCGATCGTGCGGACGCCGACGCTGATCAGCCGGACGCTCAGCGAAATGACGGGCGCGACCGTGTATCTGAAATTCGAAAACCTGCAGTTCACGGCGGCGTATAAGGAGCGCGGTGCACTCAACACACTGCTCCAGCTGTCGGACGAGGCGCGCGCCAAGGGGGTGATCGCAGCCTCGGCGGGCAATCATGCACAGGGTCTTGCCTATCACGCCAATCGGCTCGGCATCCCATCGACGATCGTGATGCCGCGGAACACGCCGACGGTGAAGGTCACGCAGACCGAGGGGCATGGCGCGACGGTCATCCTTGAAGGCGATACTTTCGATGCCGCCTATGCCCATGCCCGCGTACTGGAGGGCGAGCGCGGCTTCACCTTCGTCCATCCGTTCGACGATGCGCGCGTCATTGCGGGTCAGGGCACCACCGCGATCGAAATGCTCGAAGACGTGCCCAGCATCGACACTTTCGTCACGCCGATCGGCGGCGGCGGCCTGATCTCCGGCATGGCGACGGTGGCACGCGCGGCGGGTCGCGATATCGAGGTCATCGGTGTCGAGGCGGAGTTGTTTCCGTCGATGTATAACCGCATCAACGACACAGACATGCCGTGCGCGGGCGATACGCTGGCGGAGGGGATCGCGGTCAAGGAACCGGGCGCGATCACGTCGGGCATGGTCCGCGCGCTCGTCGACGACATCGTCCTGGTCAGCGAACGCAGCCTCGAAATGGCGGTCAGTTTGCTACTGCAAATCGAAAAGACCGTCGTCGAGGGCGCCGGGGCCGCAGGCCTTGCCGCATTGATCGAACATCCCGATCGATTCGCGGGCAAGACGATCGGGGTCGTCCTGTGCGGCGGTAACATCGATACGCGATTGCTCGCCAACGTGCTGCTACGCGACCTCGCGCGATCGGGGCGTCTCGCGCGGTTGCGCGTCCGGCTGCAGGATCAGCCCGGCGCGCTCTACAATGTCGCGCGGATATTCGATCAACAGCGCGTCAACATCATCGAAGTCTATCATCAGCGCGTGTTCACGACGCTGCCCGCAAAGGGATTGATCACCGACATCGAATGCGAAGCCCGCGACCGTGCGCATCTCGACCGCCTGATCGCGGCACTTGTCGAAGCCGGATATGAGACGACGACGGTCGAACTCGCGTAGTTACCGGTCGGTCTGCCCGAGAAGTTCACACCTGCCCCGGCAGGCTATGACCGGTTGCATGTCGTGGGGCCGACAAAGTCAGGTCCCGCAGAAGAAATCTGGCAAGATTGCGAACCGCATATGAATGCAAAACGGGGCGACGTGCCATCGCACGCCGCCCCGTTTCGTAACGAATATCGATCAACCGTTACGGGCTGGTCGGCGTCGAAACATTGTCGTCCTTCGTCGCGGCGATAACGCCGATCGCGACGATACCTGCAACGATAGCGAGCGCGAAAATCGCGCCGCCACCGGCTACCTGGTTCTTGTTCGACGTGGTCGCACCGGTACGAGCATTGCTGCTCACCGAAAGCGACGAAGCCGGATTGGCAGCAGCACTCGCCATCGCCGGCACGGTGGCCATCGACAGCGCGGCAACCGCACCCATTACTGTTTTGAACATGAATAAATCTCCCTTTCGACCCTGTGGTCGCTGCAACGCTGCTACTGGGCAGAATGTTCCAGCTTTCACACGCATGATCGTCATATTTCACCCGCCGCGCACGTGCAACGATATTATGACAACAAGCCCCCCGCAATTAAGGGGCAACACCCCTTGGATCGCGTTGAGTTACGATAGGGTTAACCTATTTTCGTGGTAAAGTCACTTTCCACGGCCGGATCGATGATTCATACGTGGCGAATTCCCGACCTATTGCTTCTTTCTCGAAAGGTTTCCGGCGGTGACTGCGCCCTTCCGTTTTCCCCGATTTTTCGTCACCAGCCCGGCCCCCTGCCCGTATCTTCCCGGGCGGCAGGAGCGGAAAGTGTTCACCGAACTCACCGGGCCCCATGCCACCGAACTCAACGATGCGCTTGGACGGATCGGGTTTCGCCGCAGTCAGGGCGTGGCATATCGGCCCAGTTGCGCAGGGTGCACGGCATGCGTCTCGGTGCGCGTGGTGACCGACGGTTTTCGAGCCAACGCCACGCAGCGCAAGTTGATGAAGCGGTTCGGCGATATCGAGGTTTCGGTCTGCCGCCCCTGGGCGACCGACGAACAATTCCGGTTATTGCGCCGTTATCTGGCGGTCCGTCACCCCAGCGGCGGCATGGCGGGGATGGACGAGGATGACTATGCCGACATGGTCGAACATTCGCCCGTCGAATCGAGCGTCATCGAATATCGCGCGCCGTCAATCGATGGCGAACGTGGCGCGTTGCTCGGTGCGTGTCTGACCGATCGACAAGCGGACGGCCTGTCGATGATTTACAGTTTCTTCGCGGCCGATGACGAAACCCGTCCCGGGCTCGGCAATTTCATCATCCTCGACCACATCGCCCGGGCGCGCGCCGGTGGCTTGCCCTATGTCTATCTTGGCTATTGGGTAAAAGGGTCACCGCGGATGACGTACAAGACGCGGTATCAGCCGCTTGAAATACTCGGGCCCAATGGCTGGCACGCAATGCCCGCCGACCATTCCGAGACGGCAGGCTTCACCACGGATTAACGCTTACTGCGACTCCGACACGGTGATATCGACGTCGAGCACTTCGTCACCTTCGCCCAGGCGCGATCCGGCCACCGCCGCGGTCCCTGCCGAATCGAGCGCGTTGGCGACGCGCACATATTCCTCCTCGGGGGAGCGTCCGGTGGACGGATCGAACGCGATCCACCCCATCCCCGCAACATACGCCTCCGCCCAGCCATGCGGCGTCGACAGCCCCTCATTCTCGGTGAGGCGATATCCCGACACGTAGCGGGCGGGTGCGCCGAGGTGACGAGCCGCGACGAGAAACATCTGCGCCATGTCGCGAATCGTGGCGCTGTCGCGGACAAAGGCCTTGGCGGCGGTCAATCCGGGTTCGGGGCGCGCCGGATCGATCGTGAACCGTTCGCGCAATGCCCGGTTTACGCGGTGCAATGCCTTCAGCGCCTCGGTGTCGCCTGCGGCTTCGTCCGCAAACGCCGCGATTTGCTCGTCGACCGGCGTCAGCGCGGTCGATCGGAGGAACAATTGTTCGGGAAAAATCTCGGTCGCACCATGCAGCACGCCTTTCGAGTTCGTCGTCAGCACCTCCCCCGAGACGCTGATTTCGATCTCCTCGACCGGCCCCTCGACGTACAGCATCGTCGTCATGTTGCCGAAGCCATCGGTCGCATCGCGCATCTTGGCGTCGCAGTCGACGTCGATCCGCCACGCCGCCACTGTCTGATCGTGGTGATTTTGCGGCGTCATCCGCAGCATCTGGACAAGCCGAGTCTGCGGCTCGCTGAACCGGTACACGGTGCGGTGATCGATCTGAAGGCGCATCACCCAAACCTGAACTGGCGGCCAATCGCGCCATGAAGCTGAGCGTTTTCAGCGATGAAAGACTGGAGATACTGGTGCAGCCCCGACGCGATGATCTCGTTCGACCGCGTCCGACCCGCCCGCGCCCCACGCATCCGCGCCATCCGATCCGCTTCGCCATGCGATCCGGTCTGACGAGCGAGATGGCCGAGAATGTCGACGACCTCCTCAATCGACGCGGCCAGACTGCGCGGCATTTCCTTCCGCGTGACGAGCAGGTCGATGACGTTTGCCGAACGCAACCCGTCGGAATAGAGCCAGCGATAGGCGGTCACCGCGGAAACCGCCTGAAGGATCGTCGTCCACTGATCGCGATCGAGTGCGCCGCCGACCTTCTCACCCTCAGGTAACAGAATGTGATATTTCACGTCGAGCAATCGTGCGGTGTTGTCCGCGCGTTCGATCGCCTGACCCAGCCGGACGAACCAGGTCGCCTGATTGCGCAGCATCCGGTGAACAGCGCCTTCGAAGCCGCGCGTCTCGGTCTTCACCGCCTCGACCATGTTGAGCGTCGTTGCCGTGCCACCGACCCCCGAACGGTTTTCGAACAACAGCCAGGCACGATTGATCGCGGTCCATGCATCGCGGCTGAGCGCCGTGCGCACCGCCCGCGCATTGTCGCGCGCCATCGCCAAACACTGGATGACGGATCCCGGATGGCTGGTATCGAGCGCCAGGAATTTGACGACCTGAGTCTGCGTCAACGCCGCGCCCGCGGCCGCGAAATCCTCTTCCGTGTCGGTCACTTTCAGGGCGGATGACCATGCGATTTCGCCGGCGGGGCGCGACGACAGGACATCAAGCCGGACCGTCGCCTCGATGATCCGCGCGATGACATCGGCACGTTCGTTGTATCGGCCAAGCCAGTAAAGCGACGAGGCGGTGCGGGACAGGAGCATCATGCCGCGTCTCCCCCGTCCGAACCCTGCGATTGCGACATCTTGCCGCCCGACTGCGTCTGGGATTGCGCCTGACCGTCCGCCGATTGCGTCTGTTGCATGCCGTCATCCATCAGCACGAAACTGTCCTTGGTGCCGCCGCCCTGGCTCGAATTGACGACGAGCGACCCCTCCTTCAGCGCGACGCGCGTCAAGCCGCCGGGCACGACGCGAACCCCGTCCGATCCGGACAGGACGAAGGGGCGGAAATCGACGTGGCGCGGACTGACGCCGCTGTTCGCCAGCGTCGGTACGGTCGACAGCGCCAGCGTGGGCTGCGCGATGTAACGATGCGGCTCGGCCTTCAGCGCGGCACGGAACGTCTCGACCTCCTGCTTCGACGCGGTCGGCCCGACGAGCATCCCGTAGCCACCCGATCCATCGACCAGCTTGACGACGAGCTGTTCCAGATTTTCGAGGACATATTTCAACGACTGCGGCTCGCGGCAGCGGAACGTCTCGACATTGGGCAGCTTCGCTTCGCTGCCCGTATAATATTTCACTATTTCGGGCATGTAGCTGTAGATCGCCTTATCGTCGGCGATGCCGTTACCCGGCGCGTTGAGGATCGCGACATTGCCTGCTGCATAGGCCGCGATCAGCCCCGGTACGCCGAGCGCGCTGTCGGGGCGGAAGACGAGCGGATCAAGATAATCGTCATCGGTCCGGCGATAGATTACATGAACCTGGACCAGTCCCTGGATGGTGCGCATCCACACCTTATCGTCGTCGACGACCAGATCGGCCCCCTCGACCAGCTCGATACCCATCGAATCGGCAAGAAAGCTATGCTCGTAATAGGCCGAATTATAATGGCCCGGAGTCAGCACGACGCACTGCGGGTTCGGTCCCGACCCATGCGGTGCGACCGACTTCATCGTTTCGAGCAGCAGGTCGGGATAACTGTCGACCGCCGCGACGCGGAATTCGTGGAAGAGTTCGGGGCACAGCCGCAGCATCGCCTCACGATTTTCGAGCATATAGCTGACGCCCGACGGCGTGCGCGCATTATCCTCCAAGACGTAGAATTCGTCAGGACCGGTGCGGACCAGATCGATGCCGCAAATGTGCGCGGCGATCCCGTGCGGCGGCTTGATGCCAGCGATTTCGGGCCGGAACTGATCGTTGCCCAGCACCAGATCGGCGGGCAGGATGCCGTCCGAAATAATCTTTCGATCGCCATAAATGTCTTCAAGGAAGGCGTTAATCGCCTCGACCCGCTGGACCAGCCCATCGGACAGGCGATCCCATTCGCTTTTCAGGAATACACGCGGCACGATGTCGAAAGGAATGATCCGCTCGCTCGCCTCACTCTCGCCATAGACGGCAAAGGTGATACCCAGCTGCCGAAACGTGCTTTCCGCGGCTTCCTGGCGGCGGCGCAATTCGGCATCGGGCGTATCGTCGAGCCATTCGCCAAGTGCCGTGAGCGCGGGTCGCGGCGGCGATTTGCCGCTAAAGCCCATAATTTCGTCGAACGCGTTTCGTTTCCCCATCGAAATAACAAAGTCCTCCGCGCTATGTTTGTTCCATGCTGCACTGCAATGACGACGCAGGCAAGCGCCGCGCCGGTCCCTTCCATATCGGGCCTATTCCGCACTGAACCCGAATTCGACGGTGATGGTCAATGCGGCAAGGCTCCACGCTGCCGCTCAAGTTCTGCGTCGAACGCTCGTCGTGCGCCGGCAACGACATTCTGCAAATCCGCAGGTTTGACGAAGGCATCGGCATTACCCCGTTTGGCCTCGTCACGACGTGACAGCAAGCCGATCTGGTCGGGATGCGCAGGCAGTAACACATCCGCTTGCATCGACGCCAGCCGGGCGAAACTGCGCCGAAAATCGTCGACGATGCCGCGATAGCCCGGATTATCGACCAGATCATTGCCCGCGACGGTCAGGCTGCACGGAAACATCACGTTCAGCGTTCGCTTGCCGTCGCTCACCGGCATCGTCCATGTCGTGCAGCCAGCGGTATGACCCGGCGTCTTCACCGCAGTCAGCGTTATCCCGCCCAACGTCACCGTGTCGCCATCGTGGAGCACCCGGTCGACCGGAGCAGCGGGAAAGGTGACGAGGCCATAATTGACGACGCTGGGCGGGCGTCCCGTCGCGATTGCACGCGCATCGGCATCCATCACCGCCAGCTTCGCCCCGCTATCACGCTTCAGCCGGGCAAGGCCTGCGGCATGATCGAAATGCGCATGGCTGTTAAGCAGCCATTTGATGCGGTTGATCGGCACCCCGACGGCACGGATATTGCGCTCGATCGCGGGCACGTTTTCGGCCATCGTTCCGTCGATCAGGATCGCACCGTCTGGCGTCGTGATCAGATACGCCGCCAACCCCTCGCTACCGACATAATAAATTGGCCCGACGATCGGGAAAGGATCGGTCGGTGCGATCCATGCTGGTGGGATGTCGAGCTTTCCCGCACTCGTCGGCAGCAGCGCCGCGATTAAGAGCAGCACCCTCATTCCAGCCCCTCCAGCATCGCGGGCGTCAGGATCTGCGGCAATAGCTGCGGCGCTTCCGCGCCTTTCGGATAGAAGAGATAAAGGGGCACGCCCGCGCGATTATGCGCCTGGATGAACCGCCCCATCGTCGCATCGCCGTCGGTCCAGTCGCCGACCAGCACCGCGACGCCGTGATCGCGAAACGCCTGTTGCACGCCCGCCGTCTCGATCGCCGCCTTTTCATTGACCTTGCACGTCAGGCACCAGTCGGCGGTGAAATAGGCGAAGACGGGCTTCCCCTCCTGCCGCAACGCCGCCAGCCGCGCCTCGGTAAACGGTTCCGCCCCCGCAGCGACATCGACCGCCGCCGCCCGGCTGCGCGACACACCCGCGATCGAAGAGCCGGCGATGACAAGCAAGCCGACGACGCCGACCCAGCCGAACGACAGCCCGCGTCGCTGCCGCGATCCCGCGTTCCAAAGGACCAGCGCGACCGCGAGCGCGGCAACGAGCGCGAAGGTCATGCCGTCGACCCCCGCCTGCCGCCCCAATACCCAGGCAAGCGCGATCCCCGTCAGCCACATCGGGATGCTTAGAATGCGGCGAAACGCCTCCATCCACGCCCCCGGCTTGGGCAAGCGCCGCCGCAGCGCGGGCACGAACCCGATCAGCAGGAACGGCAGCGCCAGCCCGATGCCGAGCCCCGCGAACACGCCGAGCGCCGCATACCAGGGCAGCACCAGCGCCGCACCCAGCGCCGCACCCATGAACGGTCCGGTGCACGGCGTCGCGACGAACGCCGCGAGGGCGCCGGTCGCAAACGCGCTCGTCGCCCCGCCCTCCCCCGCGAAACGCGGCATCGGCATTTCGAACAGGCCCGACAAGTTGAGCGCGATGCCGACCGACAATAGCAATAGCACGACGATCATCTTCGGATTCTGCAACTGGAACGCCCACCCGACCGCCGACCCGCCCGCGCGCAGCGCCAGGATCGCCGCCCCCAGCCCGACGCACACCAGGACGACGCCCGCGGTATAGGCCAGCGCCTCACGCCGTGCCGCGCCCTCGTCGGCGCCACCCTTGGCCAGACTCAACGCCTTCAGGCTCAGGATCGGGAACACGCATGGCATGATGTTGAGGATCAGGCCGCCGAGCACCGCGCCCAGCAACGCGGCTATCATCGTCCACAGCGCGCCGCTATCGCCGCCACCCGCCGGAACAATGCCGGGCATCGCGCTCAGCGCCAGCCCCCGATGCGCGCCGATTCTCAACACCCCCTCGATCCGCCCCGCCGGCTTGCCCCTGGTCGAGACGATCAGGCTGTCGCCCTCACGCGCGATCGTCTGTTTCGCGGCATAATCGACCGCCCCCTTACCCGTCAGCGCAAAGAAATAGGCTTGATCGACCGACGCCGCCGCGGGCAGCGGCACCGCGATCCGCAACGCTCCATCCTTCTCCGCATAGGCCGCGTTGGCGGCGAGCGGCTTCGGGATCGCCGCCCGCCACGCATCGAACGAAGCCTGCGCGCCAGGTCGACCATCGCCCACGCTCAGATCAAGGCTAAGCGTCTGCGCCTCGGGCACGCACAGCGACGTCGTACATACCAGATAGCTGATCGCGACCTTGATCGGCAGTGTCGTGCCCATCGCCAGCCCCGCAGGCACGTCGAGCTTGACGAGCGGCGCGTAGGGCGTTTCGTAGACATAATTCATCAGCCCCGCGATCAGCAGCGTCGTCGGCACCGGCCATGCCACCTCACCCGCGACGCGGACGCCCTGGGGCAGCGTCCATTCGAACGACGCCGGAAATCCCGCATCGCCGGGATTGCGCCAATAACCATGCCACCCGGCGTCGGGCGTCGTCGCGATCGCCAGCGTCACCGGCGTACCGCTTTTCGGTGCGGCACTCTCCGCCACCAGTCGCATTTTCAGATGCGGGCTTGCACCGACACCCTGCGCCGCCACCGGAAATGCCCATAGCGTGAGCAGCGTCATCAAGGCGCAACCGAGTGCGCGCATCCTTGCGAGGTTCATCGGCTGGTTCCATAGCCGTCCCGACGCTTTGTACCAAGGTTGCTGCCATGAAACTTATCGCCACGCTGCTCACCGCCTCGATCCTCGCCTCCTCGCCCCTCTCCGCGCCCGCCTTTGCGCAGACCGCAACGCCGTTGCCAGGCGGTGCGCCAGCGTCTGCCGAAACGGTGTCGACGCCACCACCGGCGGTCCCGGCGACCAGACCGAAGCTCATCGTCGCAATCTCGGTCGATCAATTCTCCGCCGACCTGTTCGCGCAATATCGCAGCCATTTCACCCAAGGTTTCAAACGCCTCGAAACCGGCGTCGTCTTTCCGTCGGGCTATCAGAGCCATGCCGCGACCGAGACCTGTCCAGGCCATTCGACGATTCTGACGGGGATGCGCCCCGCGCATACCGGTATCGTCGCGAACAACTGGGTCGATCAGTCGGTCGGCCTCGATGACAAGATCATCTATTGCGCGGAGGACGAGACCGTCCCCGGCAGCACGCACAACGATTACACCGTCACCGACAAGCATCTGAAGGTGCCGACGCTCGGCGAGATGATGAAGGCCGCCGATCCGCGCTCGCGCGTCGTCTCGGTCGCGGGCAAGGATCGCGCTGCCGTGATGATGGGTGGCCACAAGGTCGACGAACTCTGGTGGTGGGACGGCAAGAAATATGTAAGCTATGCCGGGCGCACCGAACCCGGCGTCATCACCCGCGCCAACGCCGCGATCACCGCACTGGTCGCCGGGCCGCAGACCCCGCTACCGCTTCCCGCTTATTGCGCCGCCGTCGATCGTCCCGTCGGCGTCGGCGATCAGACACTCGGCACGGGCCGGTTCGCGCGTGACGCGGGTGATTACAAGAGCTTCCGCGTCTCGCCCGCCGCCGATGCCGCGACGCTGTCGATCGCGGCGGGCTTCATCCAGTCGATGGGGCTCGGCAAGGGGCCGCAGACCGATATCATCTCGATCGGCGCATCCGCGACCGACTATATCGGCCACGCTTACGGGACGCAGGGCAGCGAGATGTGCATTCAGATGGCGCAACTCGATGCCGCGCTCGGCTCGTTCTTCGATACGCTCGACGGTTTCGGGATCGATTACGAGGTCATGCTGACCGCCGATCACGGCGCCCACGACATGACCGAACGCCAGCGCGAGCACGCGATGCCGATGGAGGAACATGCCGCCGCCGCCGTCACGACAAAGGCCGCCGACGCCGCGATCGCCGCAAAGCTGGGTCTCAAATCCCCCGTCATCATCGCGGCGGAAGGCGACATCTACGTCAACACCGCGCTACCCGCCGCCACGCGGAAAAAGGTCGCCGATGCCGCGCGTGCCTATTACGTCGCGCTGCCCCAGGTCGCCGCCGCCTTTCCCCGCGCCGAAATCGCCGCAACCCCGATGCCGAGCGGCCCGCCCGAAGGCTGGACACTCATCCAGCGCGCGCGCGCCTCGTTCGACCCGCAACGGTCGGGCGACCTGCTCGTCCTGCTGAAGCCGCGCGTCACGACGATCGAAAAACCGGGCGTCGGCTATGTCGAAACGCATGGCAGCCCGTGGGATTACGACCGCCGCGTGCCGATCCTGTTCTGGCGCAAGGGGCTCGCCGGGTTCGAACAGCCGCTTTCGGTCGAAACCGTCGACATCGCCCCGACCCTCGCGGCGACGATCGGCCTGCCCGTCAGCGGGCTCGACGGCCGCTGTCTCGATATCGACGCCAGCGCCGCGACGACGTGTCCGCGATAAGCCGGAATCGAGCCGGAATCAGGGCACGCGATCGCATCGACGCCCGCTCCGGCCGGGGTCCATTTCGCGGCGCTGAAAACACGGTTCCGGTCAAGGCGGCGGTGCCGAACCCAGAGCCCGTGCGCCCCGACAAAGCGGCGGGATAATATCGACGATCCTGCACGGCGCTCTTTTCAGCGCAGCCGCCCGCCGGTATCGATAGGCTTCCGGTCTGAGTGAGCAGTCGCTTACCTGCCAGCGAATAGTCTTGGAGGGGTGACGTGCGTTCAACGACCGGCGAACATTGGGTCGCGCTCGATCATATTCGCGCGCTGGCCGCATTTCTCGTTTTTTGCTGGCATTTTCTGCACTGGTCCGACGGCACGCCCGTGGCGTTTGCCGGTGCCCCGGACGTTTTCGTTCTTGCACCATTTGACGAAGGCCATACGGGCGTCGCTCTCTTCATGGCATTGTCGGGGTATATTTTCACGAAGCTGCTCGATGGTCGGCGGATCATGGTCGGCTGGTTTCTATGGAACCGGCTGTTGCGCCTCGCGCCGCTGCTTCTGGTCACGATGGCATTGGCGGGCATCAACATCGCGCTCCATCACGGCGATTATATCGGCTATCTCAAGGCGTTGCCGTTGGGCCTGATCTTTCCAAGCTGGCCCAATGGCGGCTGGTCGATCGCGGTGGAGCTGCATTTCTATATCCTGCTGCCAGTGATGCTGATCGTCCTGCGCAAGAGTCCCGCCTGGCTCGCGCTGACATTGTTGGTCGCGATCGCGTTGCGAACCGGAATCTATCTTCAACTGGGCGAGGCCAAGTCCGCCGCCTATTTTACCATCATCGGACGATATGATGATTTCGCGCTTGGCATGATTGCGTTTCATTATCGCCGGCATATGGCGTCTCGTCATGGTCGAGCGATCGCGATATTGCTTTCCTATTGCGCGTTTTACTGGCTGTTCGATCGCGCTGGCGGCGCGGACGGTCTGGAGCGTTCACCGATCTGGATCATATTGCCGACGATCGAAGCGGCCTGTTTTGCCGGATTGATCGCCTATTACGATCAATCGACGGCCTTCAGAAATGCCGGTATTTCGCGTCTGATCGCGACCGCCGGCGCGTACAGCTATTCGATCTATCTGCTTCACCTGTTCGTCGTGAATCACATCGTGCATCTCATCGAACGATTCGTCGATCTGTCGAATTTCTACGTCGCACTTGCGTGGGCAATCCCCGCATTTTTGGCGATGATGCCCTTGGGCTATCTAAGCTTTCGCTTCATCGAGGCGCCGCCACTGCGCTATCGTCGGAGATACGCGTTCAAAGATCCCGCTTTGGGTGCGCCTGTCACCTTGGCCGTCGATCAGGAAGCGCGGGAGGCGCTGTGACCACGATCGTTCGGTCCGGCACCGGACATCGAATATTTTTGATCCGTTAGCGAACCAGCATCAAACGATCGATATGCCCGGCGGCCCCCCCGACGGCATCGACGGGTTGCAAGACTATCTCAAGCGATTGCATGGCGCAGCTCGCCGGGATCGTGACCGACCAATTCAATGTCGACGGCGTTTCGCCAGACCCAAGGGCCTGACGCCCCAACTCGGTCCCCGAACCTGCGCATTTGAGTACCATGTAGGGACGGTTAGTGCCGACGCCTTCAAAACCGGTGACGGTGGCGCGGAACAGACGATCACCGGCCGACAGTTTGACTAATTGGCGAGCCGCAACGCCGCCCGTCGCCGGGGCTGCATCCAGATACAAAGCCCTCTCGCGTATGTCGGCGGAAAGACCGTCCGTTTCGGGAAAATTCCAGTCGAAGGCCGTGGGATCTTCAGGGGACTGAGCGAAATCGCCGTTACGCAGGCCCGACAGGGA
>JAPKCG010000418.1 GCA_028823055.1 Sphingomonas bacterium | reverse complement strand
CATGAGCATGCAGAGCGGCTATTATATCGACCCTCTGCCCGGTCTGGTCGCGGCAGGGGAGGTGCCGATGGCGCGGCTCGATGAAGCGGTTCGCCGCGTGCTGATGGTCAAGCACAAGCTCGGCCTGTTCGACGATCCCTATCGCCGCATCGACCCGCGCCGCGAAAAGACGCGCGTGCAGACCAAGGCGGGGATGATGCTCGCACGCGAATCGGCGCGGCGGTCAATCGTGATGCTCAGGAACGAAGGCGACCTGCTGCCCCTGCCCCGCAACGGCAAACGGATCGCGTTGATTGGTCCCTTTGCGAGCGGCAAGCATGATTTGATCGGCCCCTGGAACGTCTATGGCACCGACGCCGATGCGGTCGATCTCGCCACCGGTGTGCGCGCGGCGGTGAAGGATGCCGCGAGCGTTACCGTCACCGCCGGGTCGGGCATCACCGATGCGTTGCCTGGCGGGATCGCCGCGGCCGTCGCTGCCGCCGAAGCCGCGGACGTCGTCGTGCTCGCGATCGGTGAGAGTCAGAACATGTCGGGCGAAGCGCAATCGCGTGCTGCCATCATCATGCCGCCCGCACAGCAGGCGCTTGCCGAAGCCGTCGCCGCGACAGGCAAACCAGTCGTCGTCATTCTCAAGAACGGCCGCGCGCTTGCGCTCGACGGTGCCGTTCTCGCCGCGCCCGCGCTCCTCGTCACCTGGTTCCTGGGATCGCAGACCGGACCCGCGATCGCCGATATCCTGTTCGGCACTGAAGGCCCGTCCGCCCGGCTACCCGTCAGCTTTCCCTATGCGACGGGGCAGGAGCCTTATCATTACGCGCATAAATCGACCGGACGCCCTAATCCCTCCGGGCCACTAACCGAATATAACGCGCATTATCGCGACTATCCGAACGCCGCGCGCTTCGCGTTCGGTCACGGGCTCACCTATGGCAGGATCACCTATTCGGATTTCGCCGCCACGCCCGCGACGCTGGCGCAAGGTGGCACGATCAGAATCTCGGCGAAGGTGACGAACACCGGCGCGCATGCCGCCGAGGAAGTGGCGCAGCTCTACATCCACGATGTCGCCGCGAGCATCACCCGCCCCGTCCGACAGCTCAAGGGTTATCGCAAGGTGAAGCTGGCCCCCGGCGAATCGCGCGACGTGATCTTCGAACTGACACGCGCCGACCTGACCTTTTTCGGCCCCGACCTGACGAAGACCGTCGAACCCGGCCTCTTCAAGGCATGGGTCGCGCCCGATGCGCAAGCGGATGGCGTTTCGGGCAGCTTCATCCTGGCGGCCGACTGAAGAACCGGCGACGCGGGCCGCCCGCCCAGCCGCCGCTCGCCCGGCGGCCGCCGCCCGCAATGTCACCGACCGAACACTCGTCACCTCGACGACGCTCGATCCGATGACGACGAAACCGTAAAGGATCAGCCGGGATCGGCGGACGCTGCGGCATGTAATGATCGGGCAAGGGTGCGCGGATGCCGGGATAATGGTGATCGCCGCTCACGAACGTGGCGTCCGCTGCATGGAGACGAAGCGCGTCGGGATTGCTCATCGCATGGCCACGGCCATCTCGACGCCGCAGGCGCGGCAAGCCATGTGCGCCGCCCGTCCGATCATGGCGGGCCGTGGCCGACCGTGTCCGTTCAGCACGGCACAACCGATGCAACCGTCGCTTCGAACAACGCCGACGTTGGACAACCGATCGTGCAAGCCCAAAAGCCGCCTTTCGTGTCCCGACGATACGCCAGACAGCATAGGGTTCGATTACAAGGGCGTGGGGCGTTGATCGCCCTCGCTTACAGGCTTCCTCATCAAAGTTTTGGCGACCCTTAGGCCGCAGATTTGCTCCGGGACAGGATCATCGCCTCTACGGTGGCTGCATCTTGGTCGTATCCCTCGGCACGCTTGATTAATCGTGCCCGGTTAATGTCATCGCGAGTGGCGATGTCGCGGAGAAGCGCAGCCTTCTCCCGCAGAGACCGCAGACTATCGTAGAGGCTGCGTTCGAGCATAACTTCCTGCTTCTCGTCCAGGGCCATCTGGCTATAGGCGTGGCCGGTATGGCACCGGAAGCGGCGGATGGGCCCATCAGAGATTTCCCAAAGCACGCCATTACAGTCGGGGCAGTTAAAGGGGACGAGTTCGCCCAGCTTCTCTTCGGTGGCCATGGTCGCATTTTCCAGTCCGGCGATGAGAAGTTCCATCCGCACTCGCTCGTCCACCTGCCGATCAGGGCGAGCGGGTTCGGCCACGAGTGACGACAGCCTGGTGCCGATCTGGGCCGCCGTTGCAATGAGTTCCGGCACGCCAACAGCAGATATGGCTGCCCTCGGCATGCTGGGCGACATAGCCTCGATGGGGTCCTGTACCAGCAATCTGCCGCCTCCGGAAACGATGGCCCGCGCGCCGGCCGCACCATCGTCCATGTAGCCGGACAAGACGACTCCTGTAGCACGGCCGCCTGCGAAAACGGCAAGAGAGCGGAACATCGGATCAATGGCTGGGCGAAAATTGTTTTCGCGAGGCCCGCGGCGAAGGTGCAAATGCTTCTCGCCCATCAACAGGTGAAGATCGTTGGGTGCGACATAGAGACGTTCCGGCAGACACTCGTCGCCATCCGCCGGCTCGCAAACCTCGTAAGAGGTATAGCGCTGGAGGATGTCGCCAAGTCGGCCTGCTTCATCCGATCGGTGCATCACCAGAAGGATCGTAGCTGGCGTTTCGGGAGCGAAATTCTTCAGGATGTCAATGAGGGCAGGCAGGCCGCCGGCACTGGCGCCGATGCCGATGATGTCGCGGCGACTCATTCTGCTGCCTCTGTTCCGACGACAGGTGCAGAAGTTGCAGAGCCGAGGCGCCGGGCTGCCCGCTCAATCAGCGATGCCCTCGCTACCGGTTTGGGCATGAAATCGACTCCCAATGTCCCCTGTGGAAGTTCGAGACGGGAGCCGTAACCGGATACGATGATCACCGGCACACCCTTGGCCTGCAAATCCTCAACCAGTGGTGTAACGGGTGTGAACCGCGCCGGGTCTGCCGGAGGCGTTGGGTTGTGAGTCACGCTGCCATATCG
>JAPKCG010000417.1 GCA_028823055.1 Sphingomonas bacterium | reverse complement strand
TCCGCATCCGGTCCGCCTTTTCCGCCCCGACACGCTGCCGTTTCGGCTGACGACGCTCGACCAGCGCGAGCGATTATTCGCGGCGGCGGGGGTCGATGCGATGGTCGTCTTCCATTTCGACCGCGAACTCGCCATGCTGTCCGCGAACGACTTCGTGCGCGAACGGTTGGTCGATCGGTTGCGTGTCGGCGGGGTCGTGACGGGGGATGATTTCACGTTCGGCAAGGGCAAGTCGGGCGATGTCGCGACACTCGCCACGCTCGGCGCGCTGCATGGGTTCGGCGCGGAGACAGTCGGGCCGGTGACGATGGATGGGGAAACGGTATCCTCGACGCGCATCCGCGCCGCGTTGCGCGACGGCGACATGGCGACCGCGACCCGGTTGCTGACGCGGCCCTTCGCGATCGAAGGCGTCGTCCAGCATGGCGACAAGGTCGGACGCACGATCGGCTATCCGACCGCGAATATCGATCTCGGCCCGTATCTTCGCCCCGCTTATGGTATCTATGCGGTGACCGGGCGACTGGCGGACGGGCGGGTGCTGAGGGGCGCGGCGAACCTTGGCATCCGACCGACCTTCGATCCGCCCAAGGAACTGCTGGAGCCGTATTTTTTCGATTTTTCGGGCGACCTGTATGGCGAGCGGATCGAAGTTTCGCTGGCCCAGTATCTGCGCGCGGAAGCGAAGTTCGACAGCCTCGACGCGCTGACGGTCCAGATGCAGGCGGACTGCGAACGGGCGCGCCGGATTCTAGGCTAGCCTGCGCCGCCGCGAACGGACTGTTTGTGTAACGACATACACACGCTAAAGCGCGTGTCCGATGACCGACGCCACAGACTATAAAAACACCGTCTTCCTGCCGAAGACCGATTTCCCCATGAAGGCGGGTCTCGCCGCCAAGGAGCCCGCGATCCTGGAACGCTGGGCGAAGCTTGGCGTGTACGACCGGCTGCGCGAACAGCGCGCCGGACGCGAGCGGTTCATTCTTCACGACGGCCCACCCTATGCCAATGGCGACATCCACATGGGCCATGCGATGAACAAGGTGCTCAAGGACATCATCGTCCGCAGCCAGTCGCTGATGGGCAAGGACGCGCCCTATGTTCCCGGCTGGGATTGCCACGGCCTGCCGATCGAATGGAAGGTCGAGGAACAATATCGCGCGAAGAAGCTGAACAAGGATGAGGTGCCGGTCGCGCAGTTCCGCGCCGAATGCCGCGCCTATGCCGAGAAATGGGTCGCGGTGCAGCGCCCGCAGTTCGAGCGGCTGGGCGTGATGGGCGATTGGGCCGACCCGTATCTCACGATGAAGTACGAGGCCGAGGCCGCGATCGTCGGCGAACTGCTGAAATTCGCGGAAAGCGGCCAGCTGTATCGCGGGGCCAAGCCCGTGATGTGGTCACCGGTCGAGAAGACCGCGCTGGCCGAGGCGGAGGTCGAATATGACGACATCGTATCGACGCAGATCGACGTCGCGTTCGAGATCGTCGAGGCGCCGAATGCGCCCGAACTGGTCGGCGCGCATGCGGTGATCTGGACGACGACGCCGTGGACGATCCCGGTCAATCAAGCGCTGAGCTATGGGCCGGAGATCGAGTATGTGTGCGTAAAGCCGAATGTTGCGGTTTACGGAGTCGTTACGGATGGTGTGTCGCCGACGGAAGGCTTGGATCATCCATCATTGACAGCCCTGCGCGATAAGAAAATATTGGTCGCCGCGTCTCTTCTGGACAGTTTCAGTAAACGGTTCGTCGGCACTACGGTAACTGCCCTCGATGACATTCGACAGCAGGCAGACCCTCGTTACACCGAACTCTGGCGCGGCAAAGGCTCTGACCTCGAAGGCGCAACCGCGCGCCATCCCATGCACCATCTCGGCGGGTTCTTCGCCAAGCCGCGTCCGTTTCTCCCCGGCGATTTCGTCACGACCGATGCAGGGACAGGGCTCGTCCATATGGCGCCCGATCACGGCGAGGACGATTTCCTGCTGTGCAAACAGTACGGCATCGATCCGGTGTTCGCGGTCGATGGCGCGGGGATGTATCGCGAGGATTGGGCGTGGCTCGGCGGGCAGGGCAGCGTCATCAACAAGAAGTTCGTGAGCGCCGACGGCCCGATCTGTTCGGGCCTACGAGAGGCGGGGGCGCTGCTCGCGGCGTCGGACGATTTTGCGCACAGCTACCCGCATTCGTGGCGGTCGAAGGCGAAGGTGATTTTCCGCGCAACGCCGCAATGGTTCATTCCGATGGACCGCGCCGGTGGCGAAGATGCGCCCGCTGCGGCCCCGGAGAAGCCAACCGCCAGCGCCGACACGGCTACGGACACCGTGTTCGAAATCGTCTCCGCGCCCGAATTCGATGGCGTGGTCGGGGCGGAGATCGTCGTGCCGGTCGCGTCGGGCGATGCCGCGCGGGCGACCGCGATCGGCTATGGCTCCGCGCTCGATTATCTGCTGCTCGCGCATGAGGACAGGAATTATCTGATCGCAGAACCCGCTTTTCCGGCCTTCAGCGAACGCACGGGCGCGACGCTCAAGGGGTTTCTCGGGCTGATCAAGGGGCCGATACTCGAAGGCGGCACCGCGCGCGTTCTGGGTGGCGACGCCGCGCCCGTGCCGTTCGTCGAGGACGATGCGGTACAGCTGGGCACGGACATCTACTTCACCGCGACGCTTGGCGGGGCGGCCGGTGCGTCGGCTGCCACGCCAGCAAACGGCAACGGCGCGACGCTGCGCCAGATCGCGCTCGACGCGATCGCGCGGACGCAATGGGTGCCCGCGCGTGCGGAACGCCGGATCACGTCGATGGTCGAGGGGCGGCCCGATTGGGTCATCAGCCGTCAGCGCGCCTGGGGCGTGCCGATCGCGCTCTACGTCAACCGCGCGAGCGGCGCGTATCTGAACGATCCGGCGGTCAACCAGCGGATCGTCGGCGCGTTCAAAAATGGCGGCGCGGATGCGTGGTTCACGGCGGATCATCAGGAGCTGCTCGGCCCCGGTTACGACCTCGCCGATTACGCGCCGCAGCAGGACATCCTCGACGTGTGGTTCGATTCGGGCAGCACGCACGCCTTCGTGATCGAGGCGCGCT
>JAPKCG010000416.1 GCA_028823055.1 Sphingomonas bacterium | reverse complement strand
TTCGGCCTCGATCACCGTCACCGACTTGCCAGTGCCCGCGCTCGCCAGCGTTTCGCGCGTGACGAGCAACGTGGCCCCCGGCGTAAGCACCGTCGCCAGCGCCGCACGGAAGCCGTCGGGGAGGCGACCCTTCGCCCGATCAGCGTCGCTCAGCTCCCCGGTCCGGGTTTGCCCGGGCAGCGGCAATCGCAGCCAATGCTCTCCCTCATCATCGATCGCCTGGAGGGTGAACGCCGCGGTTTCTTCGACCGGCGCCTCGAGGTCGATTGCGCTCGATCCGATTTCGACGCCGTTGCGCAGAACGACCACCCGGCGGTCGCGACCGCTGATGACGATCGATACCGGACCCGTGGGCGCGCGTGCGGGGTTCCAGGCAAAGGCGCGGTTTCCGCCGGTCGCGCGCTCGTCGCGCTTTAGAACGCTAGGTGTCGCGACCACCACCGGAACCAGGGCGTCCTGCGTGATGACCACGGTGATGCCCATCTTGGTGATGCCGAACAGCAGCTTGGCAAAGGCCAGCGGCATCCGGATGCAGCCATGCGAGGCGGGATAGCCCGGCAGGTTGCCGGCATGCATCGCGATCCCGCCCCAGGTCAGCCGTTGCATGAACGGCATGGCGGCATCTTTGTAGACGTTGGACACATGGTCCGCGTCCTTCTGAAGGACGGTGAACACCCCCGTCGGCGTCGCAAAGCCCTTCGTACCCGTGGAGACGGTGGAAACCCCGATCGCGACGCCGTTGCGATAGGCATAGGCCTTCTGGGTCTTGAGGCTGACGATGATCGTGACCGGTCCCTCGGGGGCTATTCCCGGCGCCCACAGATATTCTCCCGGCTTCAGCGCCTCGATCCTGCCGTCAGCGGCGGGGATCGGTAGCGTCTGCGCCGCGACGGCGATCGGCCCCGACAGGGCGAAGGCGATCGCCAGAATCAATTTGCCCGTCACGTCACGTCGACCGCCACGGTCAGCCTGGACGCAGAGCCAGCGCCCTTCACAAGACGCCGCGGGCGTCGATCCTTGAGCGGGTCGAAGGCGAGCGAAAGTGACCGCGCCGCACCATCGGCTAGGTGTAGAATGGGACGGCGCAGGACCGGCGCTGATCCGTCCAAAGTGCGGTTGATCGTCATAGCTGTGGGGTCCGATCCTGCGGCGGTGCCGCGTGACCCACCTCATGGGAGGCGGGGGTGATAACCCTCTACCCGCCCGGCCGATCGCGCATCACCATCGGCAATTACGCAGGCCGGCTGCGCGATCGGGACCGTGATCTAGACCGTCGTGCCGATCAACCGGCCGATGGCCGCGGTCGCGGTCATCGCGAACACGCCCCAAAACGTGACACGCAGCATGCCTTTCCACACGACCGCATTGCCGGTCCGCGCACTTAACCCGCCGAGGATCGCAAGGACGATCAAAGACGAGGCCGAAACCGCCGGGATGACGAGTGTCGACGGGACCGTGAAGACGGCGACGAGAGGCATCGCCGCGCCGACCGTGAAACTTGCGGCGGAGGCGAACGCTGCCTGGACCGGTCGGGCACGGGCGTTGGCAGATAGATCGAGTTCGTCGCGCACGTGCGCTCCGAGCGCATCCCTTGCCATCAGTTGTGCCGCGACAGTCAGCGCAGTCGCGCGATCAACGCCGCGTGCCACATAGATGCCGGCAAGTTCGACCAGCTCGCCAGCCGGATCGTCGGCAAGCTCGCGACGTTCGAAAGCGATTTCCGCCTTTTCGGTATCGGCCTGCGCGCTGACCGAGACATATTCGCCAGCCGCCATCGACATCGCCCCCGCCACCAATCCGGCGGATCCGGCGATGATGATGTCTGTTGTCCTGGCAGTCGCTGCCGCAACACCGATGATGAGGCTTGCCGTTGAGACGATGCCGTCATTCGCACCCAGCACCGCGGCGCGGAGCCATCCGATGCGTGTTCCGACATGATTTTCTTGATGGCTCGGCATCGGAGGGCCTTGCGGAATCCCGACGCCGATGGAAGGCACAATAGCCGCGGTCAAACGACTTCAAGCATGTTCTCGACCTTCACCGCGCCCGGCGCCGCCCAAGCGGTCTTCTCGGCGACACGGCGGTCGTGGAGCGAGTCGACCGAGCCCGTCAGCCGGACGGTGCCGCCATCGACCGCGACCTTGATCGTATCGCCATCGAAGAACCAGGAGCGGTGGAGCGCCGTTCGGATATCGTTGCCGACATCGACGACATCCACCCGCGGCGTCACCGTCACGTGATTGATGACCCCTACCACGCCCGCGAGCGTCCTGACCGCAGTCTCGGCGGCCTCCTTCTCGAAATGCCAGCGGACCTCGCCGCGAAGAATCACCCAGCCATCCTCGACCTGCGCCTTGACTGCGTCCTTCGGGACCCTCGTGTCCCACGAGAGCCGCTCGACGATTGCTCCGGCGATCGCCTCGTCGCCACGCTTGAAGCGGTCCTCGAGCTGCACCTCGAGTTCTTCTGCGATCGCCTTGACCCCGTCGACACGGGCTGCAGCGCGTTCGGCAGCATATTTCGCGGCGTAGCTCTCAGCGTGGCCCGTCAACGTCACCACACCGCCATTGGCCGTAACGCCTATCTGGCCGGCGGGCACGCTTGGGTCCCAGTTCAGTTCGGCAAGGACCGCCTTCTGCAACTTGATATCGTCGAACATGAGATGCTCCATGCAAAGCCAGCCCGGATCGTTCCGACTGACGATGCGACAGGGATACGCCGTACCATTGGTGGGGCTAGGATCGGGAAATACGTGGTCAACATTGCTGGGCAATGGATGTGTGAAACCACAATATCGCCGCCTCGGCCAAGCGCCCAACACGCCCTTGAACGACAAGGGATGACGATCATGCACACGGTAATCCAGACGCTTATCAGGCCGATCACCACCATGAATCGACGGGTGTCGATCGGCGGCACCGGGCTTTCGCTGCTGATAGCAGGCGAGATCGCGATGACGCTTTTCAGGCCGCTGGCCTGATATTGCGTCTTACCGCCTCGCGAAGCGTTGACCCGGCTTGGGTTGCCGATGGTTCGGGGCTTTACCCGGCCGGAGGCACGCCGTCAGATGATCGACTTTCACACCTGCAAAC
>JAPKCG010000415.1 GCA_028823055.1 Sphingomonas bacterium | reverse complement strand
GTCGAGATCGTCCGCGCCGACGGCTTCGTCGCGACCGATGTGCGCCCGCTGGTGCGCCTCAACGTCCAGATCGTCGCCGAGCAGAATGGTCGTCGCGAGACGGGGACGTTCGGGATCGGCGGGCGGTATCTGTACGATTCGCTGTTCGAGCCCGCGACGTGGAACCGCGCGATCGACGAGGCGCTGGCGCAGGCGCTGGTCAATCTCGAATCGGTCGCGGCCCCGGCGGGCGAGATGACGGTGCTGCTCGGGCCCGGCTGGCCGGGGATCGTGCTGCACGAAGCGATCGGCCACGGGCTGGAGGGCGATTTCAACCGCAAGGGGACGAGCGCGTTTTCGGGTCGGATCGGTGAACAGGTCGCCGCGCGCGGGATCACGATCGTCGATGACGGCTCGCTGCCCGACCGGCGCGGGTCGCTGTCGATCGACGATGAGGGCACGCCGACGCGCGAGACGATCCTGATCGAGGACGGGTTCCTGAAGGGCTATATGCAGGATCGGCTCAACGCGCGGCTGATGGGCGTGCCCGCGACGGGCAATGGCCGCCGTGAAAGCTTTGCGCACGCGCCGATGCCGCGGATGACGAATACCTTCATGAAGGGCGGCAACGACGACCCCGCCGAGCTGCTGAGCCGGGTCAAGCGCGGGATCTTCGCCAAGAGCTTCGGCGGCGGGCAGGTCGACATCGTGTCGGGCAAGTTCGTGTTCAGCTGCACCGAGGCGTATCTGGTCGAGGACGGCAGGATCGGCGCGCCGATCAAGGGCGCGACGCTGATCGGCGACGGGCCGACGGTGCTGACCAAGGTGATGGGGATCGGCAACGACTTCGCGCTCGACGAGGGGGTCGGGATCTGCGGCAAGGGCGGGCAGAGTGTGCCCGCGGGCGTCGGACAGCCGACCTTGCTGGTCGATGGACTGACCGTGGGCGGGACCGCGGCGTAAGGCGGGGAGGTTCGTCGGCGGCGGTCAGTAGCCCGAGATCAGCATGTCGAGCGCCGCGCCGATGACATATTCCTGATCGACGAGCGAGGCGACGACCGGCCCGAGCGCGGTGACGGGGACCGCAGCGGCAAGGTGGGTGAGCATCTCATAGCGTGTGCCGCGGACTGAACAGATGCGGATTAAGCCTGCGATTGGTCGAAAGGCTTTGCGATGCATCGCGCAACGGCACGACGAGAGGGCTGTGAAGGTCGCTCCAGATATCCGCCTGACAATCGAGCCAATAGTCTTGGCCGGCACCCTGATGAACGTCGAACTCTGCCATTAGAACAAACGATATTTTTCTAGCGGCAGGCTGTTTTCCTCAATCCAGCGATTATTCTGCTCGATCCAGTCGCGGTTTTCTTCTTTCCAGCGGGCGTCGCTGATGTCCTCGCGCACCGCCGCCTCGCTGACCTGCGATAGGTTGATGCCCGCTTCGCGCGCGGCGGCGACGATGCCGGTGTCCATCGTGAGGTTGACCGATTTGCGCTTGCCCGAGGCGATGGGATCGTGTTTCATGCGGGCAGGTTATGCGCATGGTCCATGCGCGTCAGTCGGAAGGCTGTGCGATGGAATTCTTCGACCGCGTGCATGACGATCACCGCGCGTTCATCGCGAAACAGCCGGTGTTCTTCGTCGCGACCGCCGCCGAGGGCACGCGGATCAATTGCAGTCCCAAGGGGATGGACAGTTTCCGCATCCTCGACGACGCGACGGTCGCCTATCTCGATCTGGGCGGATCGGGGAACGAGACGCAGGCGCATCTTGCTGCGGATGGCCGGATCACGATCATGTTCTGCGCCTTCGACAACCCCGCGCTGATCCTGCGCATCTATGGGCGCGGGCGCGCGGTGTTGCCACAGGATGAGGGGTTCGCGCCGCTCGCCGCGCATTTCGACCTGCTCCCCGGCACGCGACAGATTTTCGTGATCGATGTCGACAGCCTCCAGACGAGTTGCGGCTGGGGCGTGCCGCGCATGACGATCGAGAACGAGCGGCGGACACTGGTCAAATATCATGCGCAGCAGAAGCCCGAGGCGTATCTCGCCACGATGGCGACGCGGACGCAAAGTATCGATGGCCTGCCGGTGCGACCGCAGACGGAAGTCGTCGCTTGAGCCTTGCCGAGGTCGGGCGGTTCGACCGCAATCTCGCCAACATCATCGCCGGCCGACTGGAAGCGGAGGGTATTCCCTCGATCGTCTTCGACGGCGGCGCAAGCATCGCCGATGTCAGCTATTTGCTCATCCCCGTGCGGGTCATGGTCGACGACAGCGACCTGGCCGCCGCGAAGGCGATCGTCGACGCTGCCTGATTTTCGGGCAGTCCGCCGCAATTGCTCAATAAATATTACTCAACAGGACGGCGCCGACGGGCTGCCCCCATTGAGAACACGTCGTTTCGCGTCTGGCACGACTGTTGCGATGCAACAGATCGACCAACTGGGGGGCAAGATGAAACTCGTCATCGCGATCATAAAACCGTTCAAGCTCGACGAAGTGCGTGAAGCGCTGACGACGCTGGGCGTCACGGGCATGACCGTTACCGAGGTGAAGGGTTTCGGCCGGCAAAAGGGCCAGACCGAAATCTATCGCGGGGCGGAATACAGCACCAACATGGTGCCCAAGATCAAGATCGAGGTCGTATGCCCCGCCGCACTCGCCGACCGCGTGGTCGAGGCGCTGCAGGCATCGGCCAACACAGGCGCGATCGGCGACGGCAAAATATTCGTGCTCGATGTCGGCCAGGCGGTGCGGATCCGTACCGGCGAAACCGACGTCACGGCGCTCTGAGGGGGATAGGATGAAACACGCACTCAAAATTGCTGCCGGTGTCGGAGCCGGCACCGCGCTGTTCATGGCGCTGCCTGCCTGGGCGCAGGAAGCCGCCGCGGTCGTCGCGCCGACGCCGGCGCCCACCGTCGACAAGGGCGACACCGCCTGGATGATGGTATCGACCGTGCTGGTGCTGATGATGATTTTGCCGGGTCTGGCGCTGTTCTATGGTGGCCTGACCCGCGCGAAGAACATGTTGTCGACGATGACCCAGATCGGCGCGGTCGCGTGTTTCGCGATGCTGATCTGGGTGATGTGGGGCTATACGATGGCGTTCGGC
>JAPKCG010000414.1 GCA_028823055.1 Sphingomonas bacterium | reverse complement strand
CCGCGCTTGCATGGATCAGTCTCGCATATGCCGAGCGTCGACTTACGGCGCTCGACACGGTGCTCCAACGGCTCGACCGGTTCGTCAAAGCGTCACCCGGTGCGGTCGCGTCGGGTGCATCGCGGCCAGCACAGGTGCTCGCCGGGCGCGAAGCTGTTGCGAAATTACAGGACCGTCGCGACGAGCTGGTGTCGATGGTCGGCCGCGCGCGCGCCGACCTCACACGCTGGACGGGCGAAGCCGACCCCGACATCGCAGGTCCGATCCCGGACTTCACGGTAGAGCCTGCGCGCCTGCGCGCGTCGCTTCGCCAGCATCCGACGCTGATGTTGGCGGGTGCCACGATCGGTCGCGCAGATGCCGACCTCCGCAGTGCCGAGGCCGAACGGCGTCCCGATTTCGGCGTCGATCTGTCCTACCAACGCCGCGATCCCCGGTTCGGCGATTACGTGTCTGCAGGCGTCACGATCGGCCTGCCGTTGTTCAAAAAGCGGCGTCAGGAACCGTTGATCGCGGCCCGCGCTGCCGATGCCAACAGTGCACGCGCCGGCGCAGACGCCAGTTTGCGCGAGCTGACCGCCGATCTCGAAGCAGGTCTTGCCGATCACGCGATGCACCACGCGCAATGGTCGCGTGCCCGCGACGTGCTGCAGCCGCTCGCTGAGCAGCGGGTGAAGCTCGAGACCGGCAGTTATAGCGCCGGGCGCGCCACCCTCACCGACATCGCCGACGCGCATGCCGCGCTTGCCGATGCGGTCCTCACCACGCTCGATCGCGAGGCGACCGTCGCCGCGGATGGCGCGCGGCTCATTCTCCTGTTCGGGAGCACCGACCAATGACCCTCACGTCACCTCAACGGTCACAGCTCGCGGCGACGTTTGCGGCTGTCGCCCTCGTCGCGGGCGCTGGAGGCTATTATCTGGCCGGCACGCGCAATGGGGCACCTGCCGCCGGGACGCCGGATGCTCCTCGCAAGCCGCTCTATTACTACGACCCGATGGTGCCGCAGGAGCATTACGACAATCCGGATTCCCTGTCGTCTATGGGGATGAAGACGGTCCCCAAATATGCCGACGCGAGTAGCGGCCCAACGGCAAAGCCAGGCGTCACGGTCGACCCTTCGGCGATGCAGAGCCTCGGCATCCGGCTTGCAACCGCGACCACCGGCACGTTGGCCGGCACGCTCGATGTGACCGGCGCGATCGACTTCAATCAGCGCGACATCGCAATCGTGCAGGCACGTGCCGCAGGCTTCATCCAGCGGGTCTATGGCCGCGCACCGGGAGACATAATTCGTGCCGGGGCGCCGATCGCCGACGTGTTGGTCCCCGAATGGGGCGGCGCGCAGGGCGAATATGAAGCGGTGCGCAAAACCGGCGACCCGTCGTTGATCGCTGCCGCACGCCAGCGTCTGCGACTGATCGGCATTCCGGGCGGCGTGGCGGGCGGTCGTGGAAACACCACCATACGCAGCCCGATCGGGGGCGTTATCCAGACCCTCGATGCCCGCGCGGGCGTGACGCTCGCGCCCGGTCAGACGCTGGCGCAGGTCAATGGCCTCGCCACGGTCTGGTTGAACGCTGCAGTGCCGGAAGTGCGCGCAACCGCAGTCAAAGTCGGGCAGACCGCGAATGCCGAATTGGCGGGGTTCCCTGGCGAGCGCTTCACCGGCCGCGTCATCGCTGTCTTGCCGACGACACAAGCCGACAGCCGAACGCTCACGGTACGGATTGAGCTGCGTAACCCCGGTGGTCGCCTGCGCCCCGGCATGTTCGCGACCGTCCATCTGGGCGGCACGTCCGACACCGCGCTGCTGGTGCCGAGCGAAGCCGTAATCCGCACCGGCAAGCGCACGCTGGTCATGCTTGCCGACGGCAAGGGTCGTTTCCGACCGGCCGAGGTCCGTATCGGGCGCGAGGCGGGCGGCCAGACTGAAATCCTCGCCGGACTATCGGCAGGCGAGAAGGTCGTCGCATCGGGCCAGTTCCTGCTCGACAGCGAAGCGAGCCTGACCGGCATCGCAGCGCGGCCGATCACGGGCGATACGAAGTGATCGCGCGCATCATCGAGGCGTCCGTCAAGGCGCGCGTTCTCGTCCTGCTCGCCGCCCTCGCGCTAATCGTCGTTGGGGTGGGCGCTTTGCGCTCGACTGCGGTCGATGCGCTGCCCGACCTGTCTGACGTTCAGGTCATCATCCGCACCACCTATCCGGGCCAGGCCCCACAGATCGTCGAGAACCAGGTCACGTATCCGCTCGCGACGACGATGCTGTCCGTGCCGGGCGCGCGCGTCGTGCGCGGCTATTCGTTCGTCGGCGACAGCTTCGTCTATGTGCTGTTCGACGACACTACCAATCTCTATTGGGCGCGCAGCCGGGTCCTTGAATATCTGAGCCAGGTGCAAAGCCGTCTGCCCGAGGGTGCAAAGGCATCGCTCGGCCCGGATGCTACCGGGGTGGGCTGGGTCTATGAATATGCACTGGTCGACCGGACCGGGCGTCACGATCTCGCACAACTCCGCAGCATCCAGGACTGGTTCCTCCGCTACGAGTTGAAGACCGTGCCGGGGGTCGCCGAAGTCGCGAGCATCGGCGGCATGGTGAAAGAGTATCAGGTCGTCCTCGATCCGCAGAAGCTGGCCTCTTACGGGATCACCCACGAGGCGGTGACCGAGGCACTGAAACGCGGCAATCAGGAGAGCGGCGGATCGGTCCTCGAGATGGCCGAGGCGGAATATATCGTCCGCGCGACCGGCTATTTGAAGACGGTGGACGATTTCCGCAGCGTGCCGCTCAAGACGGTTGGCGGCGTGCCCGTGACACTCGGCGACGTCGCCACGGTTCAGATCGGTCCCGAAATGCGGCGCGGGTTGGCCGAGCTCAACGGCGAGGGCGAGGTTGCAGGCGGCGTCATCGTAATGCGCCAGGGCAAGAACGCGCGTGAGGTGATCGACGGGGTGCGCACTCGGCTCGAGGAATTGAAAAAGAGCCTGCCGCCCGGCGTGGAGGTCGTCACCACCTATGACCGATCGGGCCTCATCGATCGCGCGGTCGAGAATCTGCGCAGCAAGCTGATCGAGGAGTTCATCGTTGTGGCGCTCGTCTGCGCGCTGTTCCTCTGG
>JAPKCG010000413.1 GCA_028823055.1 Sphingomonas bacterium | reverse complement strand
GTGGTGAGGCGCTGCACGTCGTCACCTCTGCTCATCAACTGGGCCCCGGCCTTCGCCGGGGTGGAAGAGACAGGATCGACGCTTTTCACTCAGCCGCAACCCGCATCGGCTCTTCACGCTGCATCGGTCGCACCCCCAGCTTCGCGAACAGCGCCGCATCCGCGCTGTCGCCACGGTTGCCCGTCGTCAGCAGCTTGTCGCCGGTAAAAATCGAATTCGCGCCCGCCATGAAACACAGCGCCTGCGTCGCCTCGCTCATGCTCTCGCGCCCTGCCGACAAGCGCACCATGCTCAGCGGCATCGTGATCCGCGCGACCGCGACGGTGCGGACGAATTCGATGTCGTCGATCTTGGCGAGCGGCGTGTCGGCGAGCATGTTGCCGAGCACGGTGCCCTTGACCGGGACGAGCGCATTGACCGGCACGCTTTCGGGATGGCGCGGCAGCGTCGCGAGCGCATGGACGAAGCCGACGCGGTCGCCGCGCGTCTCGCCCATCCCGACGATCCCGCCGCAGCAGACGTTGATCCCCGCTTCTCGCACATTTTCGAGCGTATCGAGCCGGTCCTGAAACGTCCGCGTCGTGATGACGTTGCCGTAATTTTCGGGCGAGGTGTCGATATTGTGGTTGTAATAATCGAGCCCCGCCTCGGCCAGCCGCGCGGCCTGATCGGGCGCGAGCATGCCCAAGGTCATGCACGTCTCCAGACCCATGCCGCGCACGCCCTCGACCATCGCGACGATCGCATCCATGTCGCGATCCTTGGGATTGCGCCACGCCGCGCCCATGCAGAAACGCTGCGACCCCGCCGCCTTGGCCGCCGCCGCATCGGCAAGCACCGCATCGACTTCCATCAGCTTTTCGGCTTTCAGCTGCGTATCCGCGCTCGCCGACTGCGAACAATAGCCGCAATCCTCGGGACAGCCGCCGGTCTTGATCGACAGCAACGTGCACAATTGCACCTCGCCCGCCGCATGATGCGCGCGGTGGATCGTCTGCGCGCGGAACATCAGTTCGTCGAAGGGCAGGTCGAACAGGTCGGCGATCTCGGCGCGCGCCCAGTCGGTGCGCACGGCGGCGGGGGTGGGCGCTTCGATCAGTTCGGTCATCATCACGTTCATTCTGCGGCCTCCTCGACCGGCGGCATATTATGCCCGAGCAGCCGAAGCACCTCTTCGGCGGCCTGAATCAGATTGGTGCCGGGACCGAAGATCGCCTGCACGCCGGCATCCCGCAAAATCTGGTAATCCTGCGCGGGGATCACGCCGCCCGCGATCACCTTGATATCGGGCCGCCCGGCATCCCTGAGCAGATCGATCAGGGCGGGGATCAGCGTCTTGTGCCCCGCCGCAAGGCTCGACGCGCCGACGATATCGACATCCTTGGCGAGCGCGAGATCGACCGCCTCTTGAGGTGTCTGGAACAGCGGACCGGGGACGATGTCGAAACCGAGGTCGCCGAACATGCTGCTGACGAGGTTCGCGCCGCGATCATGGCCGTCCTGCCCCATTTTGGCGACCAGCATCCGCGGTTTGCGGCCCATGCGCCGCTCGGTCGCCTCGACGCCCTCTTCCAGCCGGGTCCAGCGCACATCATCGGCATAAGCACCGCCATAAATGCCCTTCACCGGCGTCGGCTGCGTATCGTAACGGCCGAACGCGTCCTCCATCGCGCTGCTTATTTCGCCCAGCGTCGCGCGCGCGCGCGCCGCCTCGACCGCGAGGGCGAGCAAATTGCCGTCGCCCTTCGCCCCGTCGCGCAACGCATCGAGCGCGGCGGCGCAGGCGGCGGCGTCGCGCGACGCCTTGACCCGTTCGATGCGCCGCACCTGCGATTCCCGCACCGCGACATTGTCGACGTCGAGGATGTCGATCGCGTCCTCGCCCGGCAGGCGGTATTTGTTGACGCCGACGATCACGTCCTCGCCGCGATCGACCCGCGCGGCGCGCGCCGCCGACGCTTCCTCGATCATCGCCTTGGGCCAGCCCGCGGCAACCGCCTTGGCCATCCCGCCTTCGCGCTGGATACGCTCGATCAATTCCCACGCGCCATCGACCAATTGCCGCGTCAGGCTTTCTATATAATAGCTGCCGCCAAGGGGATCGACGACCTTGGTCATCCCCGTTTCTTCCTGCAGCACGATCTGCGTGTTGCGCGCGATCCGCGCGGAGAAATCGGTGGGCAGCGCAATCGCCTCGTCGAGCGCGTTGGTGTGGAGCGACTGCGTGCCGCCGAGCATCGCCGCCATCGCCTCGATCGTCGTGCGCATGACGTTGTTATACGGGTCCTGCTCGGTCAGCGAGACGCCGCTGGTCTGGCAATGCGTGCGCAGCATTTTCGAGCGTTCGTCCTGCGCGCCAAGCTCTGTCATCGCGCGATGCCAGAGCGTGCGGGCAGCACGCAGCTTGGCGATCTCCATGAAGAAGTTCATGCCGATCGCGAAAAAAAAGCTCAGGCGACCCGCGAATTTGTCGATGTCGAGGCCCGATGCCACGCCGTATTTTACGTATTCCATGCCATCCGCGATCGTGAAGGCCAGCTCATGAAGCTGCGTCGCCCCCGCCTCCTGCATGTGATAGCCCGAAATCGAAATGCTGTTGAATTTGGGCATTTCGCGCGACGTGTAGCCGAAGATGTCGCTGATGATCCGCATGCTCGGTTCGGGCGGGTAGATGTAGGTGTTGCGGACCATGAACTCCTTGAGGATGTCGTTCTGGATGGTGCCGTCGAGCAGGGTGCGGTCGACGCCCTGTTCCTCGCCCGCGACGATGAAGAAGGCGAGGATCGGGATCACCGCGCCGTTCATCGTCATGCTGACCGACATCCGGTCGAGCGGGATGCCGTCGAACAGGATCTTCATATCCTCGACGCTGTCGATCGCGACCCCCGCCTTGCCGACGTCGCCGGTAACGCGTGGATGGTCGCTGTCATAGCCGCGATGCGTCGCCAGATCGAACGCGACGCTGAGACCCTTCTGCCCCGCCGCCAGGTTACGGCGATAGAAGGCGTTCGATTCCTCGGCGGTCGAAAAGCCCGCATATTGGCGGATCGTCCAGGGCCGCCCTGCGTACATCGACGCCTTCACCCCGCGCGTGAACGGCGCGAAGCCCGGCAGGCCGGGGT
>JAPKCG010000412.1 GCA_028823055.1 Sphingomonas bacterium | reverse complement strand
CCGGATCATGGGCACGGTCGGTCACGGCGGGCTTGCCGAGAAGATCGCGGTCGAGCCGACGCGGCTGTACCGATTGCCCGAAGAGCGCAACTTCGCCGAGGGCGCGTCGCTGATCCTGACATACGGCACCAGCATCCATGCGCTGCTCGATCGCGGGCATCTGAAGGAAGGCGACACGTTGCTCGTCCTCGGTGCGGCGGGTGGCGTCGGGCTCGCCACGATCGAGCTTGGCAAGGCATTCGGCGCGCGTGTCGTCGCGGCGGTGTCGTCGGAGGAAAAGGCGCAGGCTGCGCGCGAGGCGGGTGCGGACGAGACGATCATCTATGGCCGTGCACCGTTCGACAAGGAAGCGTCGAAGGCGTTGGCCGAACAGTTCAAGGCGGCGGGCGGCAAGAACGGCTATGACGTGATCTACGATCCGGTCGGCGGCGATTATGCCGAACCCGCATTGCGATCGATCGGCTGGGAAGGACGCTATCTGGTCGTCGGCTTTCCGGCGGGAATCCCGAAGTTGCCGCTCAACCTGACGCTGCTGAAAAGTTGCGACGTGTGCGGCGTGTTCTGGGGCGCGTTCGCGGCGCGTGATCCGAAGGCGAATGCCAGGCATATCGACCATCTGTTCGATCTGTGGCGTGAGGGTAAGATTTCGCCGCGCGTCACCGACACCTTCGCGTTCGAAAAGGGCGGCGATGCGATCGCGAAGATGGCGGCGCGTGGGGCGATCGGGAAACTGGTCGTCGAGGTCGGCTGAGATCAGGGCAGCGGGATCGTGATGGACCCCGACGACCATATCGTGATTATCGGGGCAGGGTTCAGCGGGACCCTGCTCGCGATCAACCTGTTGCGCCATAAGGGGCCGAACGCGACGCTGATCGACCGTCACGCGGACCAGATCGCGCGCGGCATCGCCTATAGCAGCCCGCATCAAAGCCAGTTGCTCAATGTTCGCGCCAAGGGGATGAGCCCCTTTCCCGACGATCCCGATCATTTCGTGCGCTGGGTCGAAGCGGAGAGGGGCGGGGCGCCGACGAGCTTCGTGCCCCGTGCGGCCTATGGTGCCTATCTCACCGATGTGTTGGCGAGGGCGCGCGGGGAGCAGCCGGGCCGACTGACACTGCGTGAGGCAGCGGCGACCGATATCGTCGCGACCGATGACGGGCGGCAGGCGGTGGTCCTGAACGATGGCACGCGGATCGTCGCCGACGTCATCGTGCTCGCGACGGGCAATCTGCCCCCGCACACGCCGGATGGGATCGATCCCGTATCGCTGCCCGATGGGTGTTATGTCGAGGATCCGTGGCGATCCGATCCAGCCGATGGACTGGGTACGGATGACGTCGTGATGCTGCTCGGGACCGGGCTGACCGCGGTCGATGTCGCGCTCGAACTCGATGCGGCGGGATTCGGTGGCACGGTGCTCGCGCTGTCACGGCGCGGGTTGTCGCCGCGCCGCCATGTCGATGCGCAGATCCAAGCCGAACCGCTTCACGATCCGCCCGCGCTGCCGTTGTCGCATGTCGTCGCGGCGGTACGTCGGCGTGCGACCGGTATCGACTGGCGCAGTGCGGTCGATGCATTGCGACCGGTAACGCAGCGTTTCTGGCATGGTGCGGATGTCGCGACGCGGGCACGGTTTCTGCGTCACCTGCGCCCCTATTGGGACGTTCACCGCCATCGGCTGGCCCCCGCCGTCGCGGATCGGATCGATGCGATGCAGACCGACGGCGCGTTACGCTTCGCGGCGGGAAAGGTGACGCGGGTGATGACGGAGGGGAGCCATTTGCGCGTCCACTGGCGGCCGCGCCACGCCGATGCGGAGGTCCAGATCCGGGTTGCGCGGATCGTCAATTGCACCGGGCCGCAGGGCGATTTGACGCGGAGCGACGATCCGTTGCTCGGCACGCTCTATCGGCGCGGGCTGATCAGACCCGATGCGCTCAGAATCGGTCTCGACGTCACGCCGCAAAGCCGCGTCATCGCCGCCGACGGGACGCCCGCCGATGCGCTCTATTGCATCGGCCCGATGACGCGAGGCGGATTGTGGGAGGTCGTCGCGGTGCCCGACCTGCGCCGCCAGTGCTGGGACCTGGCCCGACGTTTGTCGAACGCGCAATGGATCGGCGGCGAGGGACTGTAACGCGTGTCTCTGTTGCGCAGTCGGGGACGCTATCCTATCTCCGGTTCGAGACAATAGGGAGCCTCATCCGATCATGACGACCTTCGACGACCGCGAACGCGCCTTTGAGAACAAATACGCGCGCGATGAGGAGATGGCGTTTCGGATCGTTGCGCGGCGCAACCGCCTGATCGGGCAATGGGCCGCCACACTGATGAAGCTGACCCCCGAGGAAGCGGACGCTTATGGCAAATCGGTCGTCCATGCCGATTTCGAAGAGGCAGGAGACGATGATGTCATTCGCAAGCTGATCGGCGATCTGTCGGCGGCGGGCGTCGAGACGAGCGAGGCGGATATCCGCCGCGCGCTCGATGAACAAACGATCGAGGCGCGTCGCCAGCTGATGGCGTCCGAATAACATGCCGATGGCCGCCGACGAGATCGAAGCGATGATCCGTGCCGGAATTCCCGACGCGACCGTCGAGATCACCGATCTGGCGGGCGACGGCGATCATTATGCCGCGCGCGTCGTGTCGCCGAGCTTTGCGGGGATGAACCGCGTCAAGCAACACAAAGCGGTGTACGAAGCATTGGGGGGCCGCATGGGGGGCGTTCTGCACGCCTTGCAACTGACCACCGCCGCTTCCTAAAGGATTATGGATATGACCGAAGATACCAACGCCCGCATCGATCAGATCGTCAAGAAAGACGATGTCGTCCTGTTCATGAAGGGCAGTCCGCTATTCCCGCAATGCGGCTTTTCGAGCCGCGCGGTCGCGATCCTCGACCATCTAAACGTCACGTATGAAAGCGTCGACGTGCTGCAGGATCAGGGCGTTCGGCAGGGCATCAAGAGCTATTCCGACTGGCCGACGATCCCGCAGCTTTACGTGAAGGGCGAATTCGTCGGCGGATCGGACATCATGATGGAAATGTACGAGAGCGGCGAGCTGGCCGAGCTGTTCAAAGCGTCGGCACCGAGCACCTGACAAGGCTGGCACGGGATGGCGTGCG
>JAPKCG010000411.1 GCA_028823055.1 Sphingomonas bacterium | reverse complement strand
CTCCGCATAGAGCATGGGTTGATGGCGCGGATATTCGCCGACGCGCGAATAGAGCATCCGCACCAGGCTGGAGAGCGTCGTCACGCTGCCGACCGAGGATCGCGCGTTGGCCGAGCCGCGCTGCTGCTGCAACGCGACCGCAGGCGGCAAACCGTCGATCGCGTCGACCTCCGGCACGCCGGCCTGGTCGATCAGGCGACGGGCATAGGGCGCAACCGATTCCAGATAACGCCGCTGGGCTTCGGCATAAAGGGTGCCGAACGCGAGCGATGACTTGCCCGAGCCCGATATGCCGGTGAACACCACGAAGGCGTCGCGCGGTACATCGACGTCAACATTTTTGAGGTTGTTCTGGCGCGCGCCGCGAACCTGCACGCACGCGGGCGGCCCCGCATGCCCATGATCGGTGGCCGCCGTCGCCGCGTGTACATCCTTGCTCTTCAATTCAGTCTTCCTGCCCTATACCCCCGTGTAGCCCGTGGTTCATCACAGTCGGGTAACAGATGAATGCATTTCCCCGCGTTGCCCATTTGCCAGAGCGCGCTTCATCATGGCCGGGGTCGGGCCATGATGAAGGCCGGGTTGTCGATCCGGGCGCATCGCGCCGCTTCGGATCGGCGGGTCAGTAGTGAATGACCGTGCGGATCGACTTGCCTTCGTGCATCAGTTCGAAGGCCTCGTTGATCTCCTCCAAACCCATCGTGTGGGTAACGAACGGGGCCAGATCGATATCGCCCTTCATCGCATCTTCGACCATGCCCGGGAGCTGTGTCCGACCCTTGACGCCGCCGAAAGCAGACCCCTTCCATACGCGGCCCGTGACGAGTTGGAATGGGCGGGTCGAGATTTCCTCGCCCGCGCCGGCAACGCCAATCACGATCGACTGACCCCAGCCACGGTGCGCTGATTCAAGCGCGGCGCGCATGACGTGGACGTTGCCGATGCATTCGAAGGTATGATCGATGCCCCAGCCCGTCATCTCGATCAGCACTTCCTGGATGGGCTTGTCGTGGTCCTTGGGGTTAATGCACTCGGTCGCACCGAACCGGCGTGCCAGCTCGAACTTGGACGGATTGGTGTCGATGGCGATGATGCGACCTGCGTTCGCCTGGCGCGCACCCTGAATCGCCGCGAGCCCGATCCCGCCCAGGCCGAACACGGCGACCGAGTCTCCGGGCTGAACCTTGGCGGTATTGTGGACTGCGCCGATGCCGGTCGTGACACCGCAGCCCAGCAGGCAGACATGTTCGGGGTTTGCCTCGGGATTGATCTTGGCGAGCGAGACTTCGGCGACGACAGTATATTCACTGAAAGTCGAACAGCCCATGTAGTGATAGAGGGGCTGACCATTGTACGAGAAGCGGGTCGTGCCATCGGGCATCAAACCCTTGCCCTGGGTTTCGCGGACAGCGACGCACAGGTTGGTCTTGCCCGACACGCAGAAGTCGCACTTGCCGCACTCGGCGGTGTAGAGCGGAATCACGTGATCGCCCGGAACGACGCTGGTGACGCCTTCACCGACCTCGACAACGACGCCCGCGCCCTCGTGGCCCAGAACCACCGGGAAAACGCCCTCCGGGTCACTCCCCGCCAGCGTGTACGCATCGGTGTGACACACGCCGGTGTGCGTCACCCGTATGAGGACCTCGCCTTTCCGGGGCGGGGCGACATCGATCTCGACGATTTCGAGTGGCTTGCCGGCCTCGAAGGCAACAGCGGCGCGAGATTTCATGTTGGGATACCTTCGTTGAGTTAAACTGGTTGCTGGTGCGAGGCCGTTGCGTCGGAGCCATCGCTCGCTCCCCCGGTTTGCCCGTCAGACCGTGACGACGACCTTGCCGATCTGTTCGTTCGATTCGAGGAAGCGATGCGCGTCCTGGATGGCGTCGAGCGGGAAGGTGCGCGCGATCTGCGGCTTTAGCGCGCCCGATTCCAGACCCGCCACGATGAACGCCTTGGCGCGATCGAGGGCGGCATCGTCCGAGACGATCTCGCTGTAGAGATACCCCTTGAGCGTGAGGCTCTTGCCCAGCACGGAGAACAACGGGAACGGCGTCGGTTCGCCGCTGAGCGCGCCATATTGGAGCAGGATGCCGCCGCGTGCCATGCTCTCGGTCAGCGGCTCGAACGACGGGCCTCCGACCGGATCGAGCACCACGCGCGCACCTGCACCATCGGTTATCTCCATCACCTTTGCTACCAGATCCTCTTCCCCGGTCGCGACGACATGATGTGCACCGGCATCAAGCAGGGCCTGGCGCTTGGCGCCGGTACGCGTCGTCGCGATTACCGTCGCGCCGACCACCCGCGCAATCTGGAAGGCAGCAAGGCCGACGCTGCTGGAGGCAGCAGTGACGATGACGAAATCCCCCTCGCCGAGCTTCGCCTGCTCCACCAGCGCACCCCAGGCGGTGACATACTGCATCCACACGGCCGCCGCTTCCTCGAACGACAGCGCCGCCGGATGCTTGACGACGAGGCGGGCGGGCACGTTGGCGACCTCGCCATAGGTGCCCCAGCGCGCGATATCGAGCGGGGGGATGACGCTGACGGCCTCGCCGTCCGCAAACCCGGTCACGTCCGCACCGACCGTAACGATGGTGCCGGCAGCCTCATAGCCAAGGCGACTCGGGAACTCGGCTTCCTGAAGGTAGGCATGGTTGCGGAACATCACCTCGGCGCGGTTTATGCCTATCGCCTTCACCGCGATCTGCACTTCGTCGGCCGCGGGCGCGGGCACGGCCACATCTTCAATCCTGAGGACGCTGGCGTCGCCATATTCGTGGATACGGACGATGCGGCTCATGGGACACTCCTTGATTATTGAACGATCGTTCTGTATTGAGGTGAGCTACTAGTTTCAAGATATTATTTATCGATCATTCCATATCGGGTACCAGACATGACAGACACGAAAGCCCGCCGCGGCGCAGGTCGCCCTCGCGCGTTCGACACTGACGCTGCGCTCGACAAGGCGGTACGGCTGTTCTGGCAGCGCGGCTACGAGGCGACATCGATGGCCGATCTGGTGGCGGAGACTGGCGTCGCCGCCGCCAGTCTCTACGCAGCGTTTGACAACAAGGCGGGGCTGTTCGCGGCGGTGATCGAGCGCTACGCCGCGACGTTCAGC
>JAPKCG010000410.1 GCA_028823055.1 Sphingomonas bacterium | reverse complement strand
CAGGAGATGGATGATGCGTAAGTTATTGATTGGCGCGGTTGCGGCGGCGAGTTTGGCCGGATGTTCGACGCTTGGCGGCGGGCTCGGTGGTCTTGGCGGCGGCTCGAATTATTCGGCGTATGACTATAACCGTCCCGACCCCAATTATAACGGCTATTACGCCGACCGTTATTACACGCCAAATTCGCGTTATGGCACGCGGACGCTGGCGACCAACGATCGCGTCTATGTCGGCCAGAACGGCCAATATTACTGTCGCCGCCCCGATGGCACGACCGGCCTGATTGTCGGTGGTATCGCCGGTGGCGCATTGGGCGCATTGGTCACGTCGGGCGGATCGCAGACGCTCGGTACACTGCTCGGCGCCGCGGGCGGCGCGATCGCGGGCCGCGCGATCGATCGCAACAACGTCAAATGTAAGTGATACCCGGCGGGGGGCAGCAATTGTCCCCCGTTTCGCTATCCGATCGAGGATAGTGATGCTGATCGAGGATAGTGGTGCCCGGGGACGGGGTCGAACCGCCGACACTGCGATTTTCAGTCGCATGCTCTACCAACTGAGCTACCCGGGCATCTCCGAACCATGTCCGGAAGGCGCGGCTTTAGTCGGCACTTTCGCTGCTGTCCACCCCGCTTTCGCCACTTGTCGGGCCGGGGATGCGATAACCTTCACCCAGCCACTGCAACAGGTCCCGGCTGGCGCAGCCTTTCGAACAGAAAGGCGCATGGTCGGGGGCGGCGGGCTTGTCGCAGATCGGGCAGGTCGGGCGGCTCATTCACTTTCCAGACGGGGGGTAACGCCGGTACGGCGGGCCAGTTCGGCCAGCCATGTGGGGCGGGCATCGAAATAGGCAAGCACCGCTGGCGATAGTTTTAACGTGCGAGGCGTGCCCGGCGGCGTGCGTTCGAGAGTCCTCAGCGCCGCCAGAGCCGTTGCGGCGACGGGATCGGCACGGAGGTGTTCCGGGATCGACAGGCGGGGGCGGGGGCGGACGATCTGGAGAAAGCCGAAGCCGTTGACGGCGGTGCGCTCGAATGGCTGTGATAGCGTTTCGTCGATCGCCTGCGCCACCGCCAGCCGTGGGGCCTTGCCGACGATCGTGGGGAAGTCGATGCCGATCGAGCCACCGATGCCATGTCGCCGGATCGCGAGCGCCACTGCATGCGCCGCGGCGATCGCGAGCGTATCGAGCGGAGCATCTCCATCGACGTCGAACAACGTCATGGCGGGGGTCGGGGACAGGCGGAGCGCGCCGCGCGAAAAGACGATGTCGCCGCTGACCGCCTCATCGAGCAATTCGGACCAGCCCGCCGCCTCCAGCGCGTCGGATTGGTGGGCGAGGCAGACGCGCACCGGGTGTCCGGTCGCGGTGATCCGGTCGAGCAATGTCGGGGCGGGGCGGGGAGCGGCATGGGTGGGCGTGGCGCGCGGTGCCTTGGTACGGCCGCGTTCGGGTATCGCCTCGCGCGTGATCTCGACGGTCAGCATCGCCCCTTGCGTGACGCCACGGGTCGGGGTGGTCAGTTGCAAGTCGGTGCCATCGTCGAGCGTCGCGCGGTCTGACGCGGTTTTGCGGGCGGGCAGGATGGTGCCGACGCGCAGGCCCTCGTCACGCTCGATCGCGGCCTCGACGATCTGGTCGCCATCGACGAGCGCGGCGCGCGCCTCGCCGATGCCGGCCTCATAGAGCCATTCAGGCAATCGGCAGGCCCGCTGCACGCAGCAAGGCGCGGGTTTCCATCAGCGGCAGGCCGACGACGCCCGAATGACTGCCATGAATGGACCGAACAAAGGCCTCGGCGCGCCCCTGGATCGCATAGCCGCCCGCCTTGCCCTGTCCTTCGCCGCCAGCGACATAGGCGTCGATTTCGGCGCGGGTGAGCGGGCGAAAGGCGACGGTCGTGTCGGAAAGGCGATGACGGACCGCGCCGTCGGGGCCGATCACCGCGACCGCCGACAGACAATGGTGGCGGCGACCCGATAGCAAGGTCAGCATCCGGGCAAGATCGGCGTCGTCGTCAGGCTTGCCGAGGATATTTCGTCCGGCGGCGATCGTCGTATCGCCCGCGAGCACGACCTCGCCAGCGCCGCGCGTGACCGCCACGGCCTTGGCGCGGGCGAGGCGGACGACATAGTCGCGCGGAGCCTCTCCCTTGAGCGGGGTTTCATCGATGTCGGGCGCGTCGATCCGGTCGGGCACGATGCCGAGCCGGGCGAGCAGTTCGAGACGACGCGGCGAGGAAGAGCCGAGGATCAGGCGCAGCGGCGGCTGGACGGAAGGGTGAGGCCCCGGTTGCCCGTCGACAAGCTCGGGGCGAACGGCAGGGGCCATCATCGCGTCCGGATTTATTGCGGGCCGGGGCCGCCGCGACCAGGCATGAAGCGATAAGTGATTCGCCCCTTGGTCAGGTCATAGGGGGTCATTTCGACGAGCACCTCGTCACCGACGAGCACGCGGATGCGATTCTTGCGCATCTTGCCCGCGGTGTGGCCGAGAACCTCGTGATCATTCTCAAGCCGGACGCGGAACATGGCGTTGGGGAGCAATTCCACCACCTGCCCGCGCATTTCGAGTAATTCTTCCTTGGCCAAACAAACCTCTGCGATGTGGGAAAATTCCGTAGCCGCCGCCCTTAGCCGAGACTGGTCGAAAAGGAAAGGCGCGCAGATGCGGCGGGACGAGGCAAAAGAATGCCGTTGCGAAAACGGAACAATACGCGCCGTATACGGTTGTAAGCCCTTCATCAGGAGGGATTTAGTATGACCGAGTATCGTAACGCAGACGGCACCACCACGCGCGTCGAGCGCAAGAGCAATACTGGTGCGATCATCGCGGGGATCGTCGTCCTGCTGCTGGTCATCGTCGGCATCCTGTTCGCGACCGGTTTCTGGAGCGCGGACGTCAAGGAAGGCGCGTTGCCCGACGTCAACGTCAGCGCCAAGGGCGGCGAGATGCCTGCGGTCGATGTCGATTCGAAGAAGGTCGTCGTCGGCACCAAGAAAGAAACCGTCGACGTTCCGACCGTCGGTGTCGTGGACAATGGCGAGAAGTAATCTCGACCGTTCCGTTAGTGGATATAATAAACGCCCTGCCAGCGATGGCGGGGCGTTTTTTTGTCGGTCAGATCAGTGCGCC
>JAPKCG010000409.1 GCA_028823055.1 Sphingomonas bacterium | reverse complement strand
GTGGGGGGCGGTGGGTCGGCGGCGGCTTTTGGCGGCTCGACCGATGTACGGGCTTTCTTTTGCGGCGCGCCGCCGCTCGGCTGTTTGATCTCGGGCTTGGTTTCGCCCTTTGTCGTTTGCGTCGTCGCGTTATCGGGCGTCTGTTCCACCTGAAAAACCACCGGCTTCGGATCGCGCTTTTCAAAGATCGGCAGCTGTGGCCCGATCTTGAGCAACATCAGCAGCAACAGGACATGCGCAATGATCGTCAACGCGATCGATACGACGCGGCGGCGGTCCGACCCGGATTGATAGGACGCCGTCCGCATCGCCGCGGCGAGTAGACCCGGACGTGCCGTACCGCAAGCCGGTCGCGCTACTCAGTCCAGCGCGCGATCGTCGAACAGGCCGAATAACAGCGTCGAGCCATACATCGCGATCGCGCGGTGCCGCGGCATCGTACCTGCCCATTTGCGCATGTCGAACGCCGCATTCTGCAACGCCATCAACGCCTGTGCCCCGATCAGCGCATCGACCGGGCGGCACGATCCTTCAGCGATGCCGTCCATGATCGTGCCCGCAAAGCGCCGGGCGATGCGGTTCGACCGGTCGACCATCGCCGCACTTTCGTGACGCGGCAGGCCGCTGAGCGCAGTAGTACGCAGCAAGGGAGCGCGTTCGGCGAACTGGATGTCGAGCAGCGTCGCAATCGTGCTCGACAGTCGCTGCCAATGGCTACCGCCGCCCTCGTCCGCCAGCTGCTGAGCATCGGTGATCGTATCGAAGCTGCGGCGATAGCAGGCCAGGACCAGATCGTCCTTGGCATCGAGATGATGGTAGAAACTGCCTTTGGTGACATTGAGTTCGGATGCGATCCGCTGAACGCTGGCGCCCCGATAGCCCAACTCGTTGATCAACCGCGTCGCCGCGAGCAGGAATGCCGCCCGACTTGGTTCGGTTTCTTCATGATCGAGGTCGAGTATCGTCGGGTTCCATTCGGCGTCCGACGCGGCGATGCCGTGGGTAAAGACATCGAGCAGCCGCTCCTCACAGCGGCTATATTGATCGGGCTCGTAGCGCTGTAACCAGACGCGAAGCCAAAAGGTGTTTTCGAGCAAGACATGCGCGCGGGCACCGTAAAGGTCGGTGTGCGCCCGAGTCGGCGCATCCCCCCACAGGCCGCGCGTCCGGCGAAACACCTCACGCCAACCGTTCATCAACCGGGCACGGTTGGGTTCCACCGTGGCGCGCAGGTCCGACAACACTGCCATCGCGCGTTCTTCGCCGCGTTCCACTCGTTCGAGACGCGCGACGTTGAGCGCGAGAAACCGTGCGACGCGTTCCTGAGGCGTCGGTGCCTCCATAGCGGTGTCGAGCATCACAAGCAGATAATCGAGCGTGTGTTCGAACGCGGCCGCCGCCAGGTCTTCCTTGCGTTTGAAATAATAGGTAACACTGGTGGTGTTCAGCCCGACGCGACGAGCCACATCGGCAAAGGTCATGCCCTTCGCACTTTGTTCGTTGATCGCATCGGTCGCCGCCGCGAGGATGGCATCGCGTTTCGCCTGGAAACGTTTCGTACCCTCGCCGTGCTCCGGCTCACCGTCGATCGCTGCCCCCGCATCGCTCATCCGACCAGTGTAGCACCAGTTTTTCGAACAAACAGTGTTTTTTACACATCACGACAAACCGCCGCAAAAAGCCTTCATGCTGCATCGCGAAACACTTTACCGAAAAGTCGGTACGGTCTAGAGCGGCCTCGACCAATCATGATGGAGAAGACCCGATGGATTTTACGCTGAGCGAACGCGAGACCTATTTCCGCGACCGGGTAAGGACCTTTATCGATCAGCAAATCCGTCCGCGTCAGGAAGAGCATGACCGGCAGCACGACGAGGGTGAGCGGTGGAAAGTGCTCCCCGTCATTGAGAAAGTGAAGCAGATCGCCAAGGATCAGGGCCTGTGGAATTTCTTCATGCCCCCGCATTCGGGCCAGCAGCATGTCGATGATAGTTTCGAGTTCGAAGGGACGCAGCTCACCAATCTCGAATATGCGTTATGCGCGGAAGAAATGGGGAAGGTCGGCTGGGCGTCCGAATGCTTCAACTGTTCGGCCCCCGACACGGGCAATATGGAAGTATTCCACCGCTACGGCACGCTTGAGCAGAAGGATCGCTGGCTAAAGCCGCTGATGAACGGCGAGATTCGGTCGGCGTTTCTGATGACCGAGCCAGCGGTCGCGTCGTCGGATGCGACCAACATCGAAACGCAGATGGTTCGCGATGGCGATGAATATGTCATCAACGGCACCAAATGGTGGTCGAGCGGCGTCGGCGATCCGCGCTGCGCGGTGGCAATCGTGATGGGCAAGACCAATCCCGATGCGAAGCGCCATGCGCAACAGAGCCAGATTCTCGTGCCGATGGACGCGCCGGGGGTGACGATCAAACGGATGCTCAGCGTCTACGGCTATGACCATGCACCGCATGGTCATGGCGAAGTCGTCCTGAAAGACGTGCGCGTGCCCGTCGAAAACGTCCTGCTTGGCGAAGGTCGCGGGTTCGAGATCGCGCAGGGTCGGCTCGGGCCGGGCCGTATCCATCACTGCATGCGCACGATCGGCGTTGCCGAAACGGGAATCGAGGCGATGGCCAAGCGCCTGCTCAGCCGCGTGGCGTTCGGCAAGCGGATCGCGGAATTTTCGGTCTGGGAAGAACGCATCGCACGTGCGCGGATCGACATCGAGATGACGCGGCTGCTCTGCCTCAAGGCCGCCGATATGATGGACCGCGCGGGCAACAAATCGGCGCAGCAGGAGATCGCGATGATCAAGGTTCAGGCACCCAACATGGCGCTCAAGATTCTTGACGATGCGATCCAGGCGCATGGCGGGGGCGGCGTATCGGGCGATTTCGGGCTGGCCCATGCCTGGGCCGCGATGCGGACGCTGCGCTTTGCCGATGGTCCCGACGAAGTCCACAATCGTGCGATCGCGCGCAACGAGTTCGGCAAATATGCCGATTACAAAGCCGACACCGCATCGAGCGGCGACATCGGCGTATCGCGCTGATCCGCCGCCACCATTCCGGCATGAGCCGGAATGGTGGCCAAGAGGGTCTGGTTCAACCGTCGCGGCGTACCCCGATCATGGGCGTCGCG
>JAPKCG010000408.1 GCA_028823055.1 Sphingomonas bacterium | reverse complement strand
ACAGGCTATCGGTTTCCGCCGCGCCGTATATGCAGGTGATCGGCGTCCAGTCGATCCGATTGACGGTGTCCGCCCCGATGCTGTCGGGCGTGCCGTGATAGGTGACGGTCGACGGGTCGGAGCGGAAGAACACCTTGTCCCCCGGCACGATCAGGATCACGCGTGCGATGTGCGGGCGCAGGTCGGCGGGCAAGTCGGCGAGCCCCGTCTGGAGCACGTCGGCACCATAAGAGCGCCCGATCGCGACGACCCGGCTGCGGCCCGTCTGGGCGATCGTATCGCGAACCGCCTGCGCGATGACCGCGTCGACCTCGGCACGGGTGCGGCGTTGCTTGAAAAAGCTGGGGGAGGCGATCGCGCTGGTCGCGATGCCGTGATCGGTCAGCTCGTCGGTCATTGACCGCCCGACATCGAAGCGCAGCCCCATATCGCCCGAAATATACAGTGCGCCGATCGGTTGAGTCGGCCCCGTCGCAGGAAAGAATTCGCGCCCGTTGCGATCGGCATAGCCACCCAGGATCAGCGCGCCGCCCGCGATCAGCGCGGCAACGACGGCGATCGCGCCGAGCCAGCGTGGCCAACGGGGTGGGCGGGGGCGGAAATCATGATCCATGCCGCCGCTGTGCCCGGTATCAGCTATCCGCGCGATGGCGGTAATGTGACATCGCCGTCATCGAACCGACCAATCGCCATGACAGCGAAGATGCTCTTGAGGAGACCGTTCATGGCCGTGAGACGTATCGTCACCAATGTCGCCACCGATCGACTGGACGAGGCCAAGGATTTCTATGTCGATGTGTTGGGCATGACGATCGCGATGGATCATGGCTGGATCGGTACGCTGACGGGGTCCGGAAGCGCCATCCCGCAAATCAGCTTCGCTGAGGAGGGCGGATCGGGCACCCCCGTTCCCGAACTGTCGATCGAGGTCGACGATCCCAACCTGGTCCACGCGCGCGCGATGACAGCAGGGGCGGTCGTGGAATACGGCCCGGTCAGCGAACCCTGGGGCGTGCGCCGATTCTACCTGCGCGATCTGTTCGGACGTTTGCTTAGGCTCAGGACCCATTGATGTGAGCGTCGCGATCTGATTCAGGCTCCGCAAGGAGACTGAGGATGAGCAACCTGTACTGGCTGACCGACGAGCAGATGGCGCGGCTCGAGCCGTATTTCCCCAAGAGACTTGCGATCGTCGGACGGCCAAATCGTCAATTGGCGGCCGTCGGGATAGGAACAGATGTACCCGGCGCGTTGCGCCATCAACCTGAGCGTCGGTTTCGTGAAGTCGTCGCGCGCACTTGTCGAGGTCATACTGGCCCCGACGCCCGGAACGGATTGATGACTACGACCCCGGCGAAGTCTTTCTCATTGTCGGTGACGACGGTGCATCCCTGGGCTTCCGCTACGGCCGCGATGATCGTGTCGAGCGCGCTGCGGGGTCGGCCTTGCGATTTCCCCTCCGCCATCAGCCGCGCCCAGATCAGGCCTGCGTTTTCGTCGAAAGGGAGTATGCGGTCGGCGAACAGCGCCTGTGGCCCCTCCGGTCCAGAGAACCATGCCTCAAGCTGATCGCGGCGTTTGCCGGCTGGCTTCTCCAGGACCCCTCGCCGGATTTCGGCGACTGTCAGCGAGGCAATAAAAAGGTCTTCGTCATTTTGCTCGCTCATCCAAACGAGCAAGGATTCCGACGGGGCCGGTTTCGCGATGTCGCTGATGATGTTGGTATCGAGCAGGTAGCGCATCAGATTTCGACGTCTCGCCCTTCTTCACGATCACGGACGAGATTTAGGTCAGCGCCTACGATAGGGGAGCGTCGTAACGCAGCCAGGATTCCCCCCTTTTTCGGCGGCTCTCCACCGATGATCTGGCTCACTGCCGCACGTAGGCGCGACGCTTCCGGACCGTCCTCTGCAAGGCGACGGGCCAAGGACCGTATAAGGTCGCGATCGGCATCTCGCGCCAGCACTTCAAAACGCGCCAGTCCGCGCTCGCGCAAGCGAGATCGATAGTTTTGAATGGCACGTTTTTGCGAGCTGCCCATGGCTACCTCCCGGATATTTCCGGAAATATAGCCGCACAGAGAGATTCTTTCAAAGATTCAGAAACGCCAAGCCACAGCCGCTCGAAACCGAGGGGGACTTGGAGATGCCAATCGGATGATAGGCATCTCCAAGTCCACTGACGCGATAGTTGTGGCAACTGAACAAGACGCAGTGCGGCTTCAGAGTGCTATAGCGTAGGCATAGTGCTCATCTTCATCGGGCGTGGCCCGCCAGTCTTTCGCCATCCTTTTTCTACGATGTCCGCCTCGTTTGCGACAATTTGCGACACATTACCTATAGCGCGACATAGCCGCGCGACAGCGGGCCTTGATAACCGACTTGTCCGGTGGGGAGCGGCCTCACCAAAAAGGAGCGTTATCGATGCGTAAATCCCTCATCACATTAGCCCTTACCGCCAGCGCCTTTGGGGCCGTCGCGTGTAGCGCACAGACGTCACCGACTCCGCCCCAGGATGGCGGTCCCGGCATGGTCAAGCACCACGCCCCTCGCGGTGATCGTCACGGCGGCGGCATGTACGGTTTGCTGCGTGCCGATACCAATAAGGACGGCGTGCTCACCCGCGCGGAGGCGACTGCCCAGGCCGACGCGCGGTTTGCCAAACTCGATCCGAATGGCGATGGCACCGTATCAGCCGAAGAACGGCAAACGGCGCGTCAGGCGATGCGTGACCGCATGGGCGCCGCAGGCAAGACGCGACCGAGCCGGTCCGTCGATGACAAGCGCATGGCGCGCCGCGGTGGTCGTGATGGCAATGCGACGATGACGAAGGCCGATTTTGAGGCGCGCGCTCTCAAGCGCTTCGACCGGATGGACGCCAACCATGACGGTAAGGTCGACCAGACCGAAATCGCCAACCTCGCCGAAATGCGCAAGCTTCGTCATCAGAAACACCGGTCGGGCAATATGACTCCGCCCGCTCCTCCTGCCGACAGTGGCGAATAAACCCTGACCCTTGCCGGGGGGGGTATCCCCTGCCCCGCCCGGCACCCCCTTTTCAGGCCCTGATGCGATGCTAGATACAGAAACGATGGGAGATCAGCCGCATTTGCTGCTCGTCGATGACGAGCGCTCGATT
>JAPKCG010000407.1 GCA_028823055.1 Sphingomonas bacterium | reverse complement strand
CTTCATTTCGCGATCTTTCCGACGGCGTGCTGCGCTGCTCGCGTCGTCGTCGCCATCGCGGGCGGGGGTGGCGACGGCACGCCGGCGACCCCGATCACGCTCGGCGCCCGCGAAGATAGCGACGCGATCTGGCTGACGCTAGGGAAGGTCGCGCATGAATGGCATGCCACCGCGCCGGGCAATTTGCGGCATCTTGGCTGGGTCGATGATCCCGCAACGCATATCGCCGCTGCGGATTTGGTCATTTCTTCGGCTGGCAACACGACCGTCCACATGGTTGCCACCGCCGGAAGGCCGTGGATTGTCGTGCCCGAATGGCGCTATTTCGACGAGCAATTGTGCAAGGCGCGCGCACTGGAAAAGGCGGGCGCGGCGGTAACGCTAAATCATTGGCCTTCGCATGCAGCCGCATGGCGCGATGCGTTCGATCGCGCGGATCGGCTCGACGTGGCCGCGCAGCGCTGCCTTGTCGATCCGGGCGCTGCGCGTTCAACCGCCGATTGGCTTGCCGCTTTGGGCGACCGCGCATGGGCGACCAAGACGCCCTTATCGATCTCCACAGAGCGCGCCGCATGACGATATCGGTCTGTACGCTGGCACATGGCCGCGCCGATCACCTCGCCAATCTGGTTCGCGGACTCAATGCGCAACAGCGCCCGCCCGAAGAGCTCGTCATCGCGGTGATGCAGGAGGGGTTATATGACCTTCCCACCGTCACCTTCCCTATTCGGCAGCTGCCAATGAGCGGCGGCACGATTCCGCTCGCGGCCGCACGTAACGCTGCTGCGCGGGCCGCTAGCGGTCGCCATCTCGTCTTTCTCGACGTGGATTGTATCCCCGACCCCGATCTCATCGCCGATTATGCGCGATTACTCGAGAAGCACGACGTGTTGCTGATGGGCGAAGTCCTGTATCTGCCGCGCGGCGCGCTGGATCAGGGAATAGACTTCGGCCGGTTCGCGAGGATCGCCGAACAACACAGCGAGCGCGCAGCGCCACCGGTCGACGAACTGGGTGATTGTTCCGATTATCGCTGTTTCTGGTCGCTCAATTTCGCGATGCGGCGCGCGACATTCGCCGCAGTGGGCGGGTTCGACGAAGCCTATGTCGGCTATGGCGGAGAGGACACCGATTTCGGTCGCGCCGCCACAACTGCGGGCGTCCCCCTACACTGGGCGCGCGGTGCACGGGCGTATCACCAATATCATCCGCACCATATGCCCCCCGTCCACCATCTCGAAAGCGTCATTGCGAACGCCACCATCTTTCGGGACAAGTGGGGGCATTTCACGATGGAACACTGGCTAAAAGCCTTTACGCTGATGGGGCTCATCAAGTTGGTCGATGGCGCTTACATTCGGGCACGGGACGTCACCAGTGACGACCTCGCGTTCACCCAGATCCAGTCGGACGAACCCTACGCGAGCAGCGCGCGCGTGCTGGCCGCGCTCGAGGCCGGCAGACCCGCGATCGCCCAGGAATAAGCTTCTTCGTAACCGGCGATCATTTGCCTGATCGAAAACAGGCGTTCGACGCGCTCGCGGCACGCCGCGCGATCGACCGTCATGGCGATGCGGATCGCAGCGGGCAAATCGGCGGGCGATGCCGCGATCGCCCCCGCCTCGCCAACGACCTCGCGCATTGCCCCGCGATCGAGCGCCGCGACGGGAACGCCGCACGCCATGGCCTCCGCAGCGACGAGTCCGAACGGCTCGTCCCACATCGGCGTCGCGATCAACACCGATGCCGCCGCCATCGCCTGTGCAAGCGCGTCCCCCGACATCAACCCGCGATAGACATAATCGTCACCGAGCAACGGCGCGACCTCCTCATCGAAATAGGTCTGGCAGTCGATCGGACCGACGATGTCGAGCGCGACGCCCGCCGCACGGGCGGCCTCGATCGCGACCGCAGTGCCCTTAGTCGGGGTCAGCCGTCCGCACCATAAGGCGCGGCCATTGCCCGACGCCTTGAACGGCCACCGTGCGGTGTCGATACCGTTGTGGACCACCGAGGCGCTGGCTGGCAGCGTCGGCCACCATGTCGCGGCATGGGCGTTGCTCGTCACCGTTTGCCGTAACCACGACGCCGCGTTCGCTCCGATCGCATCCGCAAGCCCGTTAAAGGGCGGGACGTGGAGCGAGGTCACCATGGGTATATGATCGCGAACCGCCCATTGGTGAAGCGAGGGATGCATCGCGTTGTTATGCACGATGTCGAATCCGCCTTCGAGAACGCCGTTCCAAGCGCTGGCGAAAGCGCGCTCCTGAAAAGCAGTCAACTCGGGCGTGCCATGCCAATGCGCCCATGGCAGCACCGCCTCGTAATGGATCGGCGTCGCAGCCACGATTGGCAGTGCGGGGTCGCTATCGCCGCTCGCGAACAGCGTCACGTTATGCCTTGCCGCCTGCAGCGCCGTTACCAAGGCGTGGCAATGCGCCTCCATGCCCCCCTTGAACGGCGACGCGATCGGATGACGCAGATGCGCGATAACGGCTATCCGCATGGAGCCACCTCCACAATCACGAGCATTCCGGTGTCGTGATCACACACTCGATCAGCAACCGCGCTCATTCCGGCGACAATTCGGTCACATCAGCCCCGCCGATCGCAACGCCTTCTCGATCGTCTGTTGAATTCCCGCATGACGCTGACGCACGCTCGATGGCTTTTTGGCGTCCAACTGCGGCGCGTCAGTATTTGGCACTGGCTGGTCCGCTGTAGCCAACGCCGCGTTGAGCAGCCCCCACCGGTCGGCACTATGCCACGTCGACGAAATCCCCACATCGAGGATGTAGGCCGCGGGCGAACCAGCGGCGGTTTTTCCCGATGTCGCGATCGGTGTTCCGTGCCCCATTCCGGGGATCCTGAAGTCCTCGACGACGACGCGGCCGTCGACATCCCGCCATTGCCGATGGGTTGCGCCGTCGATCTTATCCTCGCCGTCCGGCGTGGGGGCTAGGCCGTGAACGCCTTGCCATTGCGCCAGGATCGCCTCCGCATTGCTTGATGCAACGGTTGCATCGCTCGTACCGTGCCAGACCGAAACGGATGGCCAGTGCCCGCGATGGTCGGACGCCTGTCGAACATAATCAGCGGCATGCGCGGCACCGACATGACCATGACCTCGCATCCGATCGAACGCCT
>JAPKCG010000406.1 GCA_028823055.1 Sphingomonas bacterium | reverse complement strand
CCGCGACGGACGGCGACCCCTGATCGAACGAATTTCGCCGGACGCTCCGGCATCCACCGGTGGGGTGTTCCCCCGCCCGACCGAGGAGACTGACGTGTCGCCGAAATCCATCCAGTTGCCCGCCACGGCACAGACCGCGATCCTCGCCGTCGAGAGGCTGGCAAAGACCGAAATTCTTTCGTTGGGCGCGGCGGCGGCGAAGCTGATCGAGCGGGGGCTGGCGACGGACAGCGTGCCGCGCGACGCGCCCATGCCGCTCGCGATCGGCGATGTCCATATCGACGCGCTGTTCGACGAAATCAGGCGGCGGTGCGACGCCGATGAAGAGGAGGCGGACGCCGCGCTGGGTGCAGCGGTCGCGCGTGCGGAAGCGGCGGAGGCGACGGTGGCGCAGATCCGCGCGACGCTGGGGCAGCCTGGCTGATGGCGCGGATGACCGGCCCCGAACTCGATCGTGCGATCCGCGATTATTGCCGCGCGACCGCGACAACGGTCGACGCGCTCGCGACCACGGCGGGGGTGAGCCGGTCGGTCGTCGACAAACTGGCGCATCGCGCCTTTCCGCGCGACACGGTCGTCGACCGGCTGCGCGGCACGATGGCGATGAATCCCGATGGCCTGGCGCCGGGAACACGCCGCGGGCCGGGCGATCGGCACGAGGGCGCGGGTGCGCTCGCGGCAGCGCAGGCGCGATCGATGCTGGCGGAGGCGGTGCGGCACGAAGCGCAGGCGCGATGCGACCGGCGGCGGCAGGCGATGGCGGAGGGTGCCGAGCCGCTCGACGCGCTTCCCGTTCGCAATCCCCCCGTGGCGGGGCCGGGCGTCGCGGCGATGATCCGCACGGTCCAGAACCGTGCCCCCGATTTGTGGGCGACGGTTCGGACCCGCGCGGCGGCGGCGGGGACCTTGCCCGGCGCGCTGCTCATTCAGGCGCTCGAACGGGGACTGGGGGTGGTAGATGGCTGACGGCACTGCGATCGAATGGACCGACGCGACGTGGAATGTCGTCAATGGCTGCAGCGTCCACTCGGCAGGTTGCACCAATTGCTATGCGATGAAGCAAGCCCACCGCGTTGATACGAGGCGCGGCCTGACACACAAGACAAAGGGCGGCATGGTGTGGACCGGCGACGTGCGGTTCAACGAGCGCGTGCTGACCGATCCGCTGCGCTGGAAGCGTCCGCGCCGGATATTCGTTTGCGCGCATGGCGACCTGTTCCATGAAAGCGTGCCCGACGCATGGATCGACCGCGTGTTCGGGGTGATGGGGCTCGCCCCACAACATCAGTTTCAGGTGCTGACGAAGCGTTCGGCGCGGATGCGGGCGTATCTGATTGCGCGAAAGTCAGATCACTCCGTGCAACCGCCGCTGGGAGACGGAACGCTCGGCTATCATCCCTTCAATCGCGATTGCCAGCCGCCCGCCAACGTCTGGCTGGGCGTGTCGGTCGAGCATCAGGCGGCAGCCGACGAGCGTATCCCCGACCTGCTCGCAACCCCCGCTGCGGTGAGATGGGTGTCGGGCGAGCCACTGCTCGGACCGATCGATTTGCGCAAAATTACGCTGCGCGGAGTCGGGAGAATGCCGACGCCGCTGTCAAACCGGCTGGGCGACTATATCCAACCGCTATCCGGGAATTTCACGGACTCTCCGACGCTCGATTGGGTCGTTGCGGGTGGCGAGAGCGGCCACGGCGCGCGCCCGATGCACCCGAACTGGGCGCGGTCGCTACGCGATCAGTGCGCAGCGGCGGGTGTGCCATTCCTGTTCAAACAATGGGGGGAGTGGCTGCCGTGGGGCGACGATGGTGCCGGAAACTGGGCCGGGCAGGACGGTCAAGTCGTCGAGGAGCTCGAAGCACGGGGCGATTGGTTAGACGATACCGATGCTAATGGTCTTATGACGACCGGTTTTGAAAAGTGCGGCAAGAAGCGCGCTGGGCGATTGCTCGACGGCGTGCTGCATGATGGGTTTCCGGTATGAGCCTGAAACCGCTCTCCGCAACCGCTGGTGCCGCGTTTTCGCGCGCGCAGACGGATGATCCGGTCAATCGCGAGACGCATGATTTTTACCCGACACACCCCGGTGCGACGCGGGCGCTGTTGACTGTCGAGGCGTTCGACGGCGCGATCTGGGAACCCGCGTGCGGGGACGGGGCGATGAGCCGCGTGCTGGCAGAGGCCGGGCAGCCGGTGATTTCGACCGACCTGATCGATCGCGGCTTTGGCGAGGGCGGGCGCGATTTCCTGATGGAATGGTCGCCGCGCGCCCCGCACGTCGTCACCAATCCGCCGTTTCGCTGGGCGATCGAATTCGCCGACCGTGCGCTGCTGCTGACGCGACAACCCGGGGGCAAGGTGTGCCTGTTTCTTCGCCTCGCCTTCCTGGAAGGGCTCGCGAGACAGGCATGGTTTCAAACGACGCCGCTGGCACGTGTCTGGGTGATGTCACGGCGGGTGCCGATGGCGCGGGGGAAAGCGGCGGACGGCGACAGCGGCAATGGCGTGATCGCCTTCGCATGGTTTGTCTGGGAGCACGGGCATCAGGGTGCGCCGTCGCTCGGCTGGCTCGACTGGAAGGCGGTATAATGGCGGAGGCAATCGACTTTCACGGATCGAATTTCACGTTCACCGCGCCGCCCGGACGCGACGATATCCGTGATCTCCACACCTTCCGCCAGCATGACGGGCCTGCGAACATATCCTGCTGGCGATTGACCGAGGACGAGCTGGCGGCGGTCATCCGGTCGGGCTGCGTTTTCCTTTCCGTCATGAGCGGACGACATTTCCCGCCCGTTTTCGTCGGAAGCGAGGAGACGGTGCGCAGTGTCGTCGTCGATTACGGCAAGGTTTGGGATCGCACATCGCCGCCCTGACTGACGCCCCCTTGTCGACTGAACCGCTCCCCATCGCTCCATCCGGGAATTTCGCCACGTGACCGTTTCCACCCTCCCGTCCGCCATGTGCACGGCGGCGCTGCAATATGCGCGGCGCGGGTGGCCGGTGGCAGCTATAGGCGGCAGCTATAGGCGGCAGCTATAGGTGGCAGCTATAGGTGGCCGGTGGCAGCTATAGCTCATTCGGCGGGCCCATCGACCCCACTTGTTATTCACACTCCGACTCCGCGCCGTTGTCGGAGCGGACGGTACCAC
>JAPKCG010000405.1 GCA_028823055.1 Sphingomonas bacterium | reverse complement strand
CGCGCGGCGACGTGCTTCACATTTATGATGACACCGGACTGGAGCGCGCGCGCGGCCTGAGCGATTTCACGTCGGAGGAAACGCGGGTACTGATCGTCAATCCCGATCTGCCGGCGCAGCAATTGCTCGGCTATCAAACACATGCGCAGCTAATCCGGCCCGACAATCTCATCCTGCTTGAGGAACGGCATCTGCCGTGGGACGCGCCGGAAATGGCGGACTAAACTACCCCTGCCGCGCGCGCTGCGGCGGCGACTTCCGGATCGAGCGGCGGCGGCGTCATGTCGACCGCCGCTTCGAGCAGATCCGCAATATGATCCAGCGCAGTCATCCGCGCGGCCTTCTTGTCGTTGCCGTCGACAACGAACCACGGCGCGCCGCCCGTGTCGGTCCGCGCGAACATGTCGTGCATCGCATCAAGATACGCAGGACGCTTGGCGCGATTACGAAAATCGTCGAGCCCGGTTTTCCAGCGTTTCCAGGGAGTCTCGATCCGCTCCTTCAATCGTTTGTCCTGCACGGCCTGGGTGGTGTGGACGAATAATTTGATCAGCGTGATACCGCGTTCGGACAGGCCCGCTTCGAATGCGTTGATCTCGTCATAGCTGCGCCGCCATTCCTCCTTGGTCGCATAGCCCTCGACCCGCTCGACGAGGACGCGCCCGTACCAGCTACGGTCGAAAATCGCGATATTCCCCGGCTGGGGCAGCCGAGTTTCGAACCGCCACAAAAAATCGTGCGCTTTCTCTTCCGCCGACGGCGCGGCGATCGGATAGACTTCGTAATGGCGCTGGTCCCATTTCGCGACGAGGCGTTCGATAATGCCGCCCTTTCCCGCCGCGTCCCAGCCTTCGAGCATAATGACCGCCGACCGGTCCTGGACGATGTGTGCGACGAGAATCCGTTCGAGCCGATCCTGCAGCGCGGCAAGGTCACGCTTGTAATGTCCCCGATATTTCTTGCCCCGTTCGAAATTGGCGAGGTCGATCACGATGTTTCTCCCGGTAGCTGTGCTGTCCATCCGCCGCGGCGACGCAGGACAAACCAGTAATAAGCCGCCGAACCGGCGATTTGCACGGCCGTCATGATCAGGCCTGGCCTTCCCTCCTCAAGATCGAGCCAGCTCGTATAGACGACATAACCCAGCGCGATCAGCGTCACGACGGGAGCGGCCGGATACAGCGGCATCCGGTAAAGCGCGTGATCGGTCTTGCCCGTCCGCCGCCCGACCATCGCCGCGACGGCGATGCCCGCATAGATCGCGACCAGCCCCGTGCCGCTCAGCACCAGCAGCAGCGTCAGCGGGAGGAAGCAACACGCGACACCGAACCCGCCGACGATCAGCGTCCCCACCCAGGGCGATCCGAAGCGCGGATGGATCTGTGCCATCCAGGCATCAAGCGGCCGTCCCCAGCTCCGGTCGCGCGCGGTACCGTAAAAGAAGCGGGCGCAGGCGAGGATACAGGCGATGACGGCATTGACGATAGCCACGACGATACCGATTGCGATCGCCGCGGCCAGCGTGTCGTTGCCGCGTACCCGCGCAAGCAACCCGAATGGATCGTCCGCCGTCAGGACCGCATGCAGATCAGGCGCGCCCATCAGCGCCGCGACAAGCGGGACGATTTCGAACGCGAGCGTGAAAAGCAGTGCGAGCAGGATCGTGCGCGCGATCAGGCGGGAGGGTTCATGCATCTCCTCACCGAAATACACCGCCGCGCCGTAACCGTTCATCGCGAAAATGCCGATCGAAGTCGCCAACCCGACCGATGCCGCGCTCGCGGGACGAAGACCGCCGAGGTCTGGCATGACGGGATGAAGCAGCATTTCACCGAACGGCCGCACGACATCGGCGAAACCGAGCGCGACGATCGCGATGATCGCCAGCACTTCGACGAGCAGGAAGACACCCGTCAGCCAGGCGTTGATGCGGATCTGCAGGATCGCGACCAGCGTCGACAGCGCGACGACGGCGACCGCGATCGGCACCATCGGCAGTCCCGGATAGACGCTTGACAGCACCGCGCTGATCCCAAGCCCCGCGACGGGCGGGAAGAACAGATTGTTGAAAACGTTGACGCCCAGCATCACGAACCCGGCAAGCGGACCAAGCGTTCGCGTCACCGCGACGTATTCGCCGCCCGCAACGGGCCACGCGCTCGATAATTCGGCGTAGACAAAGGCCGTGGCGACGCAGACGATCCCGGCCAGCACCATCGCCCACACGGCTCCGGTCCCTGCGACCTGCATCATACCGGGCACGATGATGAAGACGGACGACGCGGGCGTCGTCACCGACAACGTCAGAAAAAGGACCCCGACCACCCCCAGACTGCGGACGAGCAACGGGGGCGCGGCCGATTGCAACTGGTCGTCTAACATCGCGTCCCCCTGGATGGGGGCGTGATGGCATGGTTAATGGGCGGGGGAAAGGCCGTATCCCGCCCTGCGCCGGCTTAGCCCGCCTTGGGCGCGACGGCTTGTTCGACCGCAGCAGTCTTTGGTGCCTCGGCGGTCGAGCGGAGGTTGAGTTCCTTGAGCTGGCGCGCCGACACGAAACTGGGCGCACCCATCATCAGATCTTCCGCCTTTTGCGTCATCGGGAATACGATGACTTCGCGGATATTGGGTTCATCCGCCAACAGCATGACGATCCGGTCGATCCCGGGGGCCGAGCCACCATGCGGCGGCGCGCCATATTTGAATGCGTTGATCATACCGGCAAAATTGGTGTCGACATCTTGCTGGCTATACCCGGCGATCTTGAACGCCTTGTACATGATCTCGGGACGATGGTTGCGGATCGCGCCGCTCGACAACTCGATGCCGTTGCAGACGATGTCGTACTGATAGGCAAGGATGTCGAGCGGGTCCTTGGTTTCCAGCGCCTCCATCTCGCCCTGCGGCATGCTGAAGGGGTTGTGGCTGAAATCGACTTTTTTGGCGTCCTCGTCATATTCGAACATCGGGAAATCGACGATCCAGCAAAATTCGAACCGGCTGTCGTCGATCAGGCCCAGCTGTTCGGCGGCCCGCGTCCGCGCGAGCCCGGCAAGCTTGGCCGCCTGCGCTTCCTTGCCCGCGGCAAAGAAGATCCCGTCATCGGGGCCGAGGCCGAGCGCGTCGGCCATCGCGGTCATCTTGTCCTCGCCATGGT
>JAPKCG010000404.1 GCA_028823055.1 Sphingomonas bacterium | reverse complement strand
GATGCCGCCGACCCTACGGCTGGAGATGTCGAGATTCAGAATTACACGATCAATTTCGGGCCTCAGCATCCCGCGGCGCACGGCGTGTTGCGGCTTGTCATGGAGCTGGACGGCGAAATCGTCGAGCGGATCGATCCGCATGTGGGCCTGCTCCATCGCGGGACCGAAAAGCTGATCGAATATAAGACCTATGCGCAGGCTTTGCCGTATTTCGACCGGCTCGATTATTGCTCGCCCTTGTGCATGGAGCATAGCTTCGTGCTCGCGGTAGAAAAATTGCTCGATCTCGAAGTGCCGATCCGCGCGCAATATCTGCGGGTGTTCTTCGCCGAACTGACGCGCATCTCGAACCACATGCTCAATCTGGGCAGCCACGTGATGGACGTCGGTGCGATGACGCCGAACCTGTGGATGTTCGAGATCCGCGAAGACTGCATGAATTTCCTGGAACGCGTCAGCGGCGCGCGGATGCATTCGAACTATTTCCGTCCCGGCGGGGTTCACCAGGATGCGCCATTGAAGTTGCTCGCCGATATCGGCGACTGGCTCGACACGCGGCTCCCGCGCCTGTTCGAAGATGCGATTTCGCTCGTCGCGGACAACCGCATCTTCAAGCAGCGTAACGTCGATATCGCGACGGTCAGCCGCGATGATGCGATCGCCTGGGGCTTCTCGGGGCCGATGATCCGAGCCGCTGGTATCCCGTGGGATTTGCGCAAGGCACAGCCCTATGATGCCTATGCGCGCGTCGATTTCGACGTGCCGGTGGGTACGCGCGGCGATTGCTATGACCGGTTCATGGTGCGCGTCGAGGAAGTTCGTCAGTCCGCGCGGATCATGAAGCAATGTCTTGCCGACATGCCTGAAGGCCCGATTGCAAGCCTCGACCGCAAGGTCGTGCCACCCAAGCGCGCCGAGATGAAAAGCTCGATGGAAGCACTGATCCATCACTTCAAACTCTATACCGAAGGCTATCACGTGCCCGCGGGCGAAGTGTATGTCGCAACCGAAAGCCCCAAGGGTGAATTCGGGGTATTCCTCGTCGCCGATGGTTCGAACAAACCCTATCGTTGCAAGATCCGTCCGACCGCTTTCAGTCATTTGCAGGCGATGGATTTCATGAGCCGGGGGCATATGCTTGCGGATACCACTGCCATTCTGGGTGCGATGGATATCGTGTTCGGGGAGTGCGACCGGTGAAATTCATGCGCCGACATATGTGGATCGGCGGCGCGCTGCTGATCGTCGCGGCGGCGGGATTTCTGTTCTATAATGCGGGCTATAAGCTCGGTTACTTCATGGGTTCGAACTGATGGCCGATGCGCCGAAAATTCCCGACGAGGCTGAAACCCGCGCACGCTGGGGCTCCTTTTCCTGGTCGGAAGATAATCAGAAAAAGGCGAACGAGATCCTGTCGCGCTATCCGGCAGGTCGTGAACAGTCGGCATCGATCCCGTTCCTCGACCTGGCGCAGCGTCAGGTGGGGGCGGAGACCGAAACGCAGGGTTGGTTGCCCGTTCCCGTCATCGAATTCGTGGCGCGACAGATCGGCGTGCCGTACATGCGCGTCTATGAGGTCGCGACCTTCTATACGATGTTCAACCTCGCCCCCGTCGGTCGCTATCATGTCCAGGTTTGCGGAACGACGCCGTGTATGCTGGCCGGGTCCGACGACGTGTTCGCCGCGTGCAAGAACCGCGGTCTGGTCAAGGGCGCGACGACGCCCGACGGGTTGTTCACGCTGACCGAGGTCGAATGCATGGGCACGTGCGCCAACGCGCCGATGGTCCAGATCAACGACGATAATTACGAAGACCTTGATTACGATCGTACCGCCGGCGTTCTCGATGCACTGGCCAGGGGTGAACGCCCCAAGCCGGGTTCGACGATCGGTCGTCAGACGAGTTGCCCGGAAGGTGGGCCGACGACGCTAAAGGCGATGGTCGAGGAAAATCACGATTACCGGGGTGAATGGGCATGAGCCTTTCCGACAAGGACCGCATCTTCACCAACCTTTACGGCTTTCAGTCATGGCATCTCGATGCCGCGCGGATGCGGGGGGACTGGGATAACACCGCAGCGCTGATGACCAAGGGTCAGGACGCGATCATCGATATCGTCAAAGCGTCGGGGTTGCGTGGGCGTGGGGGCGCTGGCTTCCCGACGGGCACCAAGTGGAGCTTCATGCCCAAGGAGCCGAAACCGGATCGGCCCAACTTTCTCGTCATCAATGCGGATGAATCAGAGCCCGGATCGTGCAAGGATCGCGAAATCATCCGTCACGATCCGCACAAGCTGATCGAGGGCGCGCTGATTGCGGGCTATGCGATGCGCGCGCGCGCGGCATATATTTATATTCGCGGCGAATATATCCGCGAGGCCGAAGTGCTCTTCGCCGCGATCGCGGAGGCATATGACGCCGGCCTGAGCGGCAAGAATGCGTGCGGGTCGGGTTATGATTTCGATGTATTCTGCCATCGCGGTGCGGGCGCGTATATCTGTGGCGAAGAAACCGCGATGCTCGAAAGCCTTGAGGGCAAAAAGGGTCAGCCGCGGCTTAAGCCGCCCTTTCCTGCGGGCGCGGGCCTTTATGGATGCCCGACAACCGTAAACAATGTCGAATCGATCGCGGTCGCGCCGACAATCCTGCGGCGCGGCGCGGAATGGTTTTCGAGCTTCGGTGCGGAGGGCAATCGCGGGACGAAGCTTTTCCAGATCAGCGGTCACGTCGACAAGCCTTGCGTCGTCGAGGAGGAGATGAGCATCCCCTTCCGCGAACTGATTGAGAAGCATTGCGGGGGCATTCGCGGCGGCTGGGACAATTTGCTCGCGGTGATTCCGGGCGGATCGTCGGTGCCGCTCGTTCCGGCCAAGGATATCATCGATGCACCGATGGATTTCGACGGGCTGAAAGCGGTCGGGTCGGGGCTCGGCACCGCGGCGGTCATCGTGATGGACAAATCGACCGACGTCGTCCGCGCGATCAGTCGGTTGAGCTATTTCTACAAGCACGAAAGCTGCGGTCAGTGTACGCCTTGCCGCGAAGGCACGGGCTGGATGTGGCGTGTAATGGAACGGCTGCGCACCGGCGATGCCGAGATTTCTGAAATCGACATGCTGCAGCAGGTGACCAAGCAGGTCGAAGGCCATTCGATCTGCGCGCTCGG
>JAPKCG010000037.1 GCA_028823055.1 Sphingomonas bacterium | reverse complement strand
AAAGCGCGCTGCCGTCGCTGATCGAGAAGATGGAGCGCGCGGGCTGCCCCAAATCGATCGTCGGGCTGGTCGTGCCGACCGGCTATTCGTTCAACCTCGACGGCACCAACATCTACATGACGCTGGCCGCCTTGTTCATCGCGCAGGCGTGCAACGTCGAGCTGACACTGGGGCAGGAATTGCTGTTGCTCGGCGTCGCGATGCTGTCGTCAAAGGGTGCGGCGGGGGTGACGGGGGCGGGGTTCATCACGCTGGCCGCGACCCTGTCGATCGTGCCGACGGTGCCCGTCGCGGGGATGGCGCTGATCCTCGGCGTCGACCGGTTCATGTCCGAATGCCGCAGTCTGACCAACTTCGTCGGCAATGCGGTCGCGACGATCGTCGTGTCGCGCTGGGAGGGGCAGTTCGACCGCGCGCAATTCGATGCGGCGTTGCGTGGCGAGGTGCCGCAGGTCGAGGGCCTGCCGCGCGCTTCGGGCGATTAATCGAGGCCGTCGAGCGCGAGCAGCGCGAACGTGGCCAGCCAATGGGTGCCCATATAGTCGTCCGCGATGTGCGAAAGACTGGTGTCCAGATGCGCCGCCGCCGTCTCGTGCATCAGCGGGGCGGCCGGGTGGTCGTCTAACGCGCGCGCGATCGCTTGCCAGCACCACGCCCGCGACAGATTGACCCCGTCGAGATGCGCGATCTTGCCGTCGCTGCGATCCGAGACATGAGCGGGCGCGAAGATCGATTGCGGCTGCCCCGCCGCCGCGCGCGGCAGGAAGGCGTCGAACCAGTCGCGAAATGTTGCGGAGTCGAGCGCGCGACTCATCAGCAACGCCTCGCACAAGGCGGAGGACAGGAATTCGTCGCCGCCCGGTTCCCATGCCTGGCAATCGCTGTCGCTGCCGAACCAGTGCTGTGCGCGCGTATCGATCAGCGTGACCAGCCCCGCGTCGAACCGCACCGCCCAGACCCGAGCAAGCGTCAGTGCGAAAGCGGTATTGTAATGCGTGCCGGTGCGGATCGGATAGGTGAGCTTGGGCAGATGTTCCGCGAACATCGCCGCAAATCGCCGCGCCAGCGGTTCGAGGGTCGCGGCCCAATGTTGCGTGCCATGCTGCGCGCATTCATGGTGCAGCATCAATGCCCACGCCCAGCCATAGGGCCGTTCGAACGTCGCCGAATAGGGGCGGTCGAGCCGCGCTACCTCGCCCGCGACCTTGCCGGGCACGAGCATCGCATCGGCGCGCGCGCGGACGTCGGCGGCGATCGTCAAGTCGGGATGACGCCGCGCGATCCGCATCACCTGCCACCAGCCATGGACGCAGCTATGCCAGTCGAAACTGCCGTGAAAGATCGGATGGATATCGATCGGGGCAACCGCGTCGTCGGGGCCGGTCAGGACGAGGTCGAGCTTGTACGGATATTGCTGACCCAGATGGCCGAGCGTCAGCCCGGCGAAACGCGCAGCGGTATCGCGATCGATCATCAGCGGAATGCCAGAAAATAGAGGAGCAGGATGTTGACGACGAGCAGCGGAATCGCGGTCGGTATCTGCGCCTTGATCACCGCGCTTTGATCCTTGAGGTCGAGCAACGCGGCGGGGACGAGATTGAAGTTGGCCGCCATCGGCGTCATCAGCGTACCGCAAAATCCCGCGAGCATTCCGATCGCCGCGATGACCGCCGGGTCGCCGTGGAATTGTTTGATGAGCAACGGCATCGCGATGCCCGCGAACATCACGGGAAACGCCGCGAAGGCATTGCCCATTACCATCGTGAACGCCGCCATGCCGATGCCATAGACGAGGACCGCGCCGATCAGGCTGCCCGATGGCAGCGCGAGGCCCGCGAGTTGCCCGACCGCTTCGCCGACCCCGGCCAGCGCGAACACCGCGCCGAGACTGGCGAGCATCTGCGGCAGCACCGCCGCCCAGCCGACGCTGTCCATCAACCGCGTGCCCTCGGCAAAGGGCGTGGCAGCTTGCGGCTTCAGCCAGGCGTAACAAACGATCAGCGCGAGCAGGACGCCGCACGTCAACGCGACGAGCGTTACCTGCTTCGGATCGACGATCGCGGGTATCTGCCAGAAGACCAACGTCCCGACGAGTGCGGTCGCGGGAATGACCAACGCGGGCATGAACAGGCGATTGCCGCGCGCCGCCGCGTCGGCCTGCCGCTCGGCGACCGTCGTCGTCATGCGCGCACCGCGCCCCATCAGGCCAAGGCCGCCGATCGCCACGAGCCCGAGGACGAGGATGCCATTGCCGACATCGCCGATCCGGTCGCCCGCCCAGAAACTTACCGTCAGCAGCGCGTAGAATGCGGCGTTGCCCCAGCGTTTGGGATTGGTCCGGTCGGTGACGCTCAGCGCCGCGAACAAGGCGAACGCCGCGCCCGCAATGGCATAGATGAACCCCGCGCCGATCATGGCGTGCGGCGCAGTCGGCGGTCGAGCAGCCACAGCCGGGTTCCGTGAATCAGCGCCGCCGCGATCGCGGTCGGGATCGCCCATAGCGACAGATGGATTGGCTGGATGTCGATGCCATAGCCTTCGAGCACGCCCTTCATCAACAGGATCGATCCGATCGCGATGAAGATATCCTCGCCGAAGAACAGCCCGATATTGTCGGTCGCGGCGGCCATGGCGGGGATGCGGTCGGTGCCGGTCGGCTCACCCTGTTTCTCCGCCGCCGCTGCCGCCATCGGCGCGACGAGCGGGCGCACGGTTTGCGCCGGACCCGCGATCGAATTGAGGCCGAGCGCGGCGGATAACTGGCGAAAGATCATGTATCCGATCAGCAACCGGCCGACCGTCGCGCCCTTGAACGCCGCGATCAGGTCGCGCGCGCGTTCCTGAAGCCCGTGGCGTTCGAGCAGGCCGATGACGGGCAGGACGATATAGATGACGCTGACATAGCGGCTTTGGTTGAACGCCTTGCCGAACGCCGCGAGGATCGCGATCGGATCGATCCCCGCGCACAGTCCCGTGACGAGCGCGGAGGCGGCAACGACGAGCAGCGGGTTGAAGCGGAGCAGGAACCCCAGCGCGATCACCGCGATACCGAGCAGGACGAGCATCAGTCGCCCTTCCCATAGCCGCCGCCGCCGGGCGTTTCGATCACGAACACATCGCCCGGTGCCATGTCGACGCCAGCGGTCGGCCCCAGCACCTCGACCCTGCCATCGGCGCGCACGACCCGGTTCGCGCCGCATCCCCCCGGCGCGCCGCCCGCCAGGCCGAAGGGCGGCACGCGGCGATGGTTCGACAGGATGTTCGCGCGCATCGGGGCGAGGAAGCGCACGCGCCGCGTCGCGCCCGCGCCGCCATGCCGTGCGCCATCGCCGCCCGAACCGTGGCGGATCGAGAATTCCTCAAGCAATACCGGGAAGCGGTCTTCGAGTATTTCGGGATCGGTCAGGCGACTGTTGGTCATGTGCGACTGGACGACATCGGTGCCGTCGAAACCCGGCCCCGCGCCGCTGCCGCCCGCGATCGTTTCATAATATTGGCGCGTTTCGTCGCCGAAAGTGAAGTTGTTCATCGTCCCCTGGCTCGCCGCCATCGCACCGAAAGCGCCCAGCAGCGCGTCGGTCACGACCTGGCTCGTTTCGACATTGCCCGCAACGACCGCGGCGGGATAGCGCGGGCTGAGCATCGATCCGTCGGGCACCCGGATCGTAACGGGGCGCAGGCAGCCGTCATTCATCGGCACCGCGGCATCGAGCATCGTGCGCATCACATAAAGGCACGCCGCACGGACGATCGGGAGCGGTGCGTTGACATTGTCGGGCTGCTGCGCGCTCGTCCCCGCAAAATCGATGACGACGCCATCGCCTTCGATCCGCACCGACACCGCGACGCGCGCGCCGGTGTCGGTTTCATAGGTGAAGGCGCCATCCTCAAGCCCCGCGATCAGCGCGCGCACCGCGCGTTCGGCATGGTCCTGAACGTGGTGCATATAGGCGGTGACGACGTCGGCGCCATAGTCCCCGACTAGGTTCAGCAGGCCGGTCGCACCGCGCTGACACGACGCGACCTGCGCGGACAGATCGGCGATATTCTGGTCGATGTTCCGCGCGGGGTGGGGGCCGCTGGCGAGCAGATCGCGGATCGCGGCTTCGCGCAATTCGCCCTGCTCGACGATCAGCATATTGTCGAAGATGACGCCCTCATCGTCGATCGTTCGGCTGTTCGACGGCATCGATCCGGGGCTGATCCCGCCGACATCCGCATGGTGCCCGCGCGCCGCGACGAAATAGGCGGGCGCGCGCTCCTCGCCGACGAAGACAGGCTGGACGACGGTGATGTCGGGCAGATGCGTACCGCCATCATAGGGCGCGTTGAGCGCATAGACCTCGCCGCGCGCGATCGATCCACCGCGCTTGCCGATGATCGCGCGGATGCTGTCGCCCATCGAGCCAAGATGTACCGGAATATGCGGTGCGTTCGCGATCAGATTGCCCGCCGCATCGAACAGCGCGCAGGAGAAATCGAGCCGTTCGCGAATGTTGACCGAGGCGGCGGAATGCTGAAGCGCCGCCCCCATTTCCTCCGCGATCGCCATGAACAACCCGGCGAATATTTCGAGCCGGACGGGGTCGACCGCGGTGCCGACCGCTTCATGTTGCGCAGCATCGGTGCGCGTCAGGATCAACGTCCCCTCGCCATCGACCCGCGCGGTCCAGCCCGGTTCGACGACCAGGGTCGCGACGGCATCGACGATCAGCGCGGGGCCGACGATCGCCGCGCCGACCGCCAATGTCTCGCGGCGATGAAGCGGCGCGGCGTGCGTGCGCCCTGCGACGTGCAACCCGACCGATACGGGTTCGCAGGCAGGTCTGGCCGAGGGTGGCGGCAGGGTCGGGGTGTCGGTTTCGCTGATCGCCTCGACGCGCAACCGGTCGATGACCAGCGCCGCGTCGGTGGCATAGCCAAAGCGCCGCCGATGGCCCGCGGCGAACCCCGCGCGCATCGACGCTTCGTCGGCGAGCGGCACCTCGATGATGCTGTCGCTTGCGCCGGCGCGGATATGCGCTTCGACCTCGATACGGATCGTGCTCGCCTCGACGCCCTGGGCGACGAGCGCTGCATGGGCGTCGTTGCGCAACATATCCGCAGCGACGTCGATGGCGGCACCGTCGCCGACCGCGACGCCAAGCGAGGCCTCGCGCACTTCACGCCGGTCGGCAAGGCCCATGCCATAGGCGGACAACACCCCCGACAGCGGATGGACGACGATATGTTTGATCCCCAGCGCGTCCGCGACGAGGCACGCATGCTGACCGCCCGCGCCGCCGAAACAGGCAAGCGCGAAGCGCGTCACGTCATATCCGCGCGCGACCGACACCGTGCGGATCGCGTTCGCCATGCCCGCGACCGCGATGCTGACGAAACCGGTCGCGGCGTCTTCGGGTGACATGTCTTTCCCCGTTTCCCGCGCGATCGCGGCGAGCAATTCCGCCATCCGCTGGTCCGCGGCGTCGCGATCGAGCGGCTCGTCGCCATCGGCGCCGAAGACGCTGGGGAACGCATCGGGATGCAGCTTGCCGAGGATCAGATTGCAATCGGTCACGGTCAACGGCCCGCCGCGTCGGTAACAGGCGGGACCGGGCACCGCCCCGGCGGATTCGGGGCCGACGACGAACCGCCCTGCCTCGAACCGACAGACCGATCCGCCCCCCGCCGCGACGGTATGGATGCGCAGCATCGGCGTCCTGATCCGCGTGCCCGCGACGATCGTCTCGCTGTCGCGTTCATAGCGGCCCGCATAGAGCGACACGTCGGTCGAGGTGCCGCCCATGTCGAACCCGATGACGCGGTCGAACCCGGCGCGTTCGCTCGTCTGCGCCATCCCGACGATGCCGCCCGCCGGCCCCGACAGGATTGCGTCCTTCCCACGAAACACGCTCGCCGCGGTGAGCCCGCCGGTCGACTGCATGAACAAGGGAGCCTGTTCCCCGCCCAGCATCGTCGTCAGCCGGTCGACATAGCCGCGCAGGATCGGGGAGAGATAGGCGTCGACCAACGTCGTATCGCCGCGACCGATCAGCTTGACGAGCGCGGCGACGCGGTGGCTGACCGCGATCTCCTCGAACCCCGCCTCGCGCGCCAGGTCGGCGAGCGCGGCTTCGTGCGCGGGGTGACGGTATCCGTGCATCAGCACGATACCCACCGCCTTGATCCCGCGTGCCCGTGCCGCCTTTAATCCCGCCAGCGCGGTATCGCGACCGAGCGGGCGGATGACCGACCCGTCGGCGGCCACGCGCTCGTCGATCTCCAGCGTCTCGGCCTGAAGCGGGCGCGCGCGAACGATGTGCCGCGCGAAAATGTCTGGCCGGTCCTGCGTCCCGATCGTCAGCGCATCGCGGAACCCGCGCGTGATCGCCAGCAGCACGGGTTTGCCCTTGCGTTCGAGCAGTGCGTTGGTCGCGATCGTGGTGCCGATGCGGATGTCGGCGCGCGGGATCGGCCCGTCGGCGATCCCCGTCAGCCGCCGGATCGCCTCTACCGCGGCATCGTCGTACCGGCCCGGATCTTCGGACAGCAATTTCGCGGTGACGATCGCGCCGGTCGGATCACGCGCCACGACATCGGTGAACGTGCCGCCGCGATCGATCCAGAAATGCCAGCCTGATTCAGAATTCATCGCGACCGACCGTGACGCCCGACGCGGTCCCGCGCAACCCGTCAATCGGCGGGCGGCTCGATCGATCCGACTAACCGCTGCCGATCAGGATGCCCGCCGCCAGCACCAACGCGCCGCCGAGCATGACCTTTGCCGCCGCCGACAAGGGCGGGGTTTCCATGTAGCGATACTGAATCCACGCGATCGTGCCGAGTTCGATCAGCGTGACGATCCCCGCCACCACCGTCGCGGTCCAGAAATCGGCGATAAGGAAGGGCAGCGTATGGCCGATCCCGCCCGCCGTCGTCATCGCCCCGCAGACGAGACCGCGCAAGAGCGGCGCGCCGCGTCCCGACAGCTTGCCGTCATCGGCCAGCGCCTCGGCAAATCCCATGCTGATCCCCGCGCCGATGCTCGCCGCCAGACCGACGAGCAGCGCGTCATGCGGATCGCGTGTCGCGAAGGCGGCGGCGAAAACGGGGGCGAGCGTCGACACCGAACCGTCCATCAGGCCGACGAGGCCCGGCTGGACGATCTGGAGCACGAATCGCCTGCGTGCCGCCTCGTCCTCGCTGTCGCGGGCATCGCCGGGCAATCGTTCGGCCTCGATCTCGCCTGCGGTCTTCAAATGGTCGAGTTCTGCATGAGCGAGGTCGCCCAGCAATTTGCGGATCGGGGCATCGGTGCTGCGGTCGGCGGCCTCGCGATAGAAGCGGCTGGCATTTGTTTCCATCCGCTGCGCTTCCGCGCGGACGGCATCGATCCCGCGCAGCATCGTCGTGCGGGGAGAGGCGGGGGCGGGCGCGCCGCGCACGTCACGGCGCGTGACATAGGGGATGTGCCGCCCGAATTTCTCGACATACAGGTCGATCAGCGACCGGCGATGTTCGTCCTCCTCCGCCGCCATGTCGTCGAACATCGCGGCGCTGTCGGGATAATGTTCGCGCAGATGTTCGGCATAATCGGCATAGATGCGGCCATCCTCTTCCTCGTTCGCGATGGCGAGGGCGAGAACTTCGCGTTCGGTAAGGTCGCTGAACTGGCGCATGATGGACCTTTGACCACATCACGGGCGCGAAAGCTATCGATGCAGCACGCGCCCGGCGACCGCGTCGAGCTTGCGCGCCAATGCCACGTCGCGCGCGTGGGCCGGGGTGATGATCGCGTTGTCGAGGACGGTATCGAGCGGGCTTGCCTCCCGCACCGCAGGCAGCGAGGCGATCAGCGCCGCGATCATCCGGCGGGCGACCGCGCCGTTGGCGGACATTTGCGTGACGATCTCCGCCACTTCGACGAACGCCGCCTCGTCGCGCCAGCAGTCGTAATCGGTGACCATGCCGATCAGCGCATAGGGCAGCTCCGCCTCGCGCGCGAGCTTCGCCTCGGGCATCGCGGTCATGCCGATCACGTCGGCGCCCCATTGGCGATAGAGATGGCTTTCGGCGCGCGTCGAAAATTGCGGCCCCTCCATCGCGAGATAGGTCGCGCCGATCGCCGCCGTGCCTCCCGCGACATCGATCGCCGCCGCGGCCAGCGTCGACAGGCGCGGACACACGGGCTCCGCCATCGATACATGGGCGACCAGCCCGGAGCCGAAAAAGCTCGACGACCGCGCCGCGGTGCGGTCGATGAACTGATCGACGACGACGAAGGTGCCCGGCGGCAATTCCTCCCGCAGCGACCCGATCGAACTGATCGCAACGATATCGGAACACCCGCTGCGTTTCAGCGCGTCGATATTGGCGCGCGCATTGACCTCGGATGGCGGAATATGGTGCCCGCGCGCGTGGCGGGGCAAAAATCTCAGCTCGACATCGCCGATCCGCCCGAACATGATCTCGTCCGATGGCGATCCCCATGGCGTCTCGACGGTCTGCCACCGCGCATCCTCGATACCGTCGATCGCATACAGCCCGGAACCCCCGATAATGCCAAGCGTCCATTCATCCGACATGCGCTACTCCCTCGGGATCGAACTAACATGGAGAGCATCTTTTGCGTAACTCAATGCGATCAATCGCGATTTCGCTGCTTGTCGCCGCGACGCCGACAATTGCCTATGCGGCAGAGCCGGTTTCAGGTCGCTGGCTGACCGACGATGGCAAGGCGATCGTCACGATCGGCACGTGCGGTGACACCGTTTGCGGCAAGATCAGCAAGGTGCTGAAGCCGCGCCCCGGCGGCCCGGCGGTCGATGCCAACAATCCCGATCCGAAACTGCGCGATCGCCCGATCGAGGGGATGCGGTTTTTGACCGGCTTCACCCCCAAGGGCGATTCGTGGAATGGCAAGATCTACAGCCCGGAAGAGGGCAAAACCTATAAATCGGTTCTGACGCGGGAAAGTGCGGACAAGCTGAAGGTCAAGGGATGCGTTCTGTTCTTCTGCAAGACGCAAATCTGGTCGCGGGTGAAGTGACCCGGACCTAGATCGTCGCCCCGATCGCGCGGGCGGCGGCGTCGGGGTCCTCGGCCTGCGTGATCGGCCGCCCGATGACGAGGATCGAGGCTCCGGCGTCGACGGCGGCGCGCGGTGTCACGATCCGCTTCTGGTCGCCCGCATGGGCGTTGGCGGGGCGGACGCCGGGAACGACGAAAAAGCCCTTGGGCCATGCTGCCTTTGCCGCAGCGACCTCGGCCCCCGAACAGACGATGCCGTCGAGCCCGGCCTCGTGCGCGAGCGCCGCGAGCCTGATGACCTGATCGTGCGCGCTGCCCGATACGCCTGTCGCGGCCAGATCGGCTGCGTCGAGGCTGGTCAGCATCGTCACCGCGACGACTTTGGTGTGAACCGGCGCTGCCGCCTTTGCATCCTCCATCATCGCGCGGCCGCCGCTCGCGTGAACCGTGAGGATCGCGGGATCGAGCGGGCTCAATGCCTGCACCGCCTTGGCGACCGTATTGGGGATGTCGTGAAGCTTCAGGTCTAGGAATATCGGCAGACCGATCTCCGCCATCTCGCGCACGCCCGCCTGACCATGCGCCGCGAAGAATTCGAGGCCTAGCTTCAGCCCGCCGACATGGTGATGGCACCGTGCCGCGATCTGCTTCGCCCGCGCGATGTCGGGCGTGTCGATCGCGACATAAATGCGGCTGGTCATACCAACCGTCCGTCCGCGATCGGGCCGGGCGTGGTGACGGGTTCGACGACCTTGTCCTCCGTCGCGACCGATGTGGGCGTCACCGCTGACGTGACGGGCGGGGGCGGCGCGATCGGCAGTGCCCGCGCCTCGACAAGCGCACGATCGGTGCTGGCCAACCGCTGCTTCAGCCGCCAGCGGACGGCGCGATGGTAGATATAGGTCGGCACGAACCCGAGCAGAAACGCGACGATCAGCAAGAATGGCAGCTTCACCAACGCTTCGGTTTCGCTCCACAAATTGATCGTGACCGATGTCCAGTTGCCATAGGTGAATAATGCCGCGACGAACGCGAGCAGGCACCAGAACAGGATTTTCAGAAACTGCATCGGGGTCTCCTTGGCTGGCGATGCTAGCCCGCCGCCGCCGCCGTGACCACCCCGGCGAGGGTATTTCGAGGGGGCGGGTGCCGAACGGGCGGGTTTCGAACGGGGGCGGTACGCGGCGATGACGGCAGCTAGCCCACCTCGCGCCGCAGGGCGACGAAGAGCGCCGCGATCTTGGTCAGTCGCGGTTCTTCCTCGTCAAGGATCGCGCGAAACGCATCGCGCTTGATCGCGGCGACCCGTCCCGCTTTCATCCGAACATTGCCTGGCAGCGTCGACACCGCGATGTCGATCATCCGTTCGGCGCCGTGCAAACGCCCCCATAGATAATCGTTTTCGCGATAGGCGCGGCTGAAGAACGCACCGAAGCTGTTGAACTGAATGCCCTTCAGCGTCGCCTCGGCCCCTCCCGACCGGATCGACGTCGCATCGTCGGGCGCGATCCGGTCGACCTTGATCGGATCGAACTCGTCGAGCCCCTCGCCCTGGAGCAGCGGCAGCGTCGCGGTGTCGTAATAGGGAAAACCGAGATAGGCGAGCAACAGCGTCCGCCGCGGTCCCTTGTCGAGCTTGGCGAAGCCGTGGGCGAGACGTTCATCGGTTTCGGCATCGAGCGTCTGCAGGTCGAGCGATTGCGCCAGCGCATCGAGCAGCGCGTCCGCATCGCCGCGCAGCCGGATCAGCTCGGCCAGTGCGGCATGTTCATCGGACCGCTGACAATCGAGATAGACCGCGAGCGAATCATAGATCGCATCGCGCATGACGTCGTTGTCCCTATCGTCACCATCGGCATCGGCATCGATGTCGATCTCGGTCAGTCGTCGCGCCATCAGCCGCAATCGCCTGATCCGGAATCCGATGTCGAACGTGCGCAGGAAATCGATCGTCGCGCCGCTTTCCTTGCCCGAAAAGGCGGGGGCCGCATCGCCGAACCCCCGCGTGTCGATCGCCGCCTCGATACTGGACCGGATCCGTCGCCAGCGGCTCTGGCCCGGTTCGCCGCCGATTTGATAGAGCAGCCCGGTGACCGTCTCGACCACGCCCGCCAGCTTCAGATGGCCATAGGCGGCATAGCTGTACCCCGCCTTGACCGCCGCCGCGTTCTGCGCCCGCCGCCGCCAGGCGACGAGCCGCGGCGCGGTCGGGCGGTCGAGGAACAGGGTGTGGCCGAACAGGGTCTCGATTTCGGCCTCGACCTCGGGACGAAGCGCGGTGACGATGCCGCTCAACCGATTGATCCGTGCGGTCCGGTCGGCGAGCGCGTTGAGATTGTCGCCGATCGGTTGCTGACGCGGCAGGTCGGACAATGCGCCCAGGATCGTCTGGAAGAAACCGGGCTGGCCGCCGCCGCGTGACAGCGTCAACCGGATGCCCGGCTTGGGATCGATATAGACGAAACGCCGGTCGATCTCGCGCCGGGCAGGGCGGGACTTGAGCGCATCGATCGCTGGGCGGAATGGCGCGTTGGCCAGCACCGATCCGTCGATCAACACGGCGCTTTCCGCATGTCCCGCCGCATGGTGTCGGGGTAGCGCGCGTTTGAGGAACGCCGCACGGCCCGGCCAGTCACGCTTGCGCTTGTCGAGCGCGGCATCGAGTTCGACGACGGAAAAGGGCGGGAACGCGCCCGGAAAACTGGATGTCGCGCGGGCGGCGAAGGCAAGTTCGGCGGCACTGCCCAGATCGCCCGACGCCCCGCCATGATCGCTGAAATCGATGATGAGGCGATGTTCGGTTTCGAGAACTTCGGGCGGCGAGTTGAGCGCGAGCCGTTCGGGGTGTCCCGCAAAATCGGTAACGGTCACGAACAGGTCGAGCGGCTGTCCCGGCGGCAACAATCTTGGGCCGATGTCGCTTGCGGCCATCGCATCGAACGCATCCAGCAACAGGTTGGTGAAAATTTCGCCGCCAAATGGCGGTTCGAACCAGCGCGACCGGACGAAATGCGACAGTTTTTGCCGGACCTCTTCGCGCGTCCTTTCATCGAGCGCGTCCACCGTTTCAGCGCTTCGTCCTGCGGCCATCCAGGCGAGCGGCAAGGCCCAGACCTTCGAAAATCGCGACGCCGGGGCGGCGGTGGGATCGATCAGCGCCTCGACATCGGCCGACTCTAGCCACAGGTCGGTCAGCGGGTCCAGGCTTTGCCCGGTCGCGATCGCCTGGCCCAGGAATATGCCGTTGATCCCGCCTGCCGATGCGCCCGCGATGATGTCGGCCAACACCCGCAATCGTGCCGATCCCGCCGCCTCGATTTCCTCGATCAGCCCGCGATAGACACCTTGGACGCCGTCACTCCTTGGCTCGCCGTCATGATGCGCACGGCTCGCGCGGACCAGTCGCCAGATCTCCTTGGTGATGCCGTGCATGTAGACGGCAAGACTGATTCCGCCATAGCAAACCAGCGCGAGGCGAAGCTCCTTTTCCCGCATCAGGCCAGCGCCATCGTCGCCCAGATCGGCAGATGATCCGACGCCTTTCGCGACGCCGCGCTCGAATGAACGCCGCAGTCGACAATGTTGAGTTCGCGTGAAGCCATGATCCGGTCCAGCCGCCCCACCGGCCGCCGCGAATGAAAACTCGCGCCCGTTTCGGCGATCGCATAATCGCGCGAAAAATCCCTCAGGCAGCCCGCGGCCTGCGTCCATTCGTTAAGGTCGCCCATCAGGATGGCGGGATGGCGGATGGTACAGCTTTCCACATGCGCCATGATAGCCGCCGCCTGGCGTCGCCGCCATAGTCCCGACAGATCGAGATGCATGCCGACGACGCGGATCGTGCCGATCGCGGTGCCGATATCCGCCATCACCGATCCGCGCGGTTCGAGCGAGGGAAGGTGGATCGGCTCGCAATCGAACAGGCGCGCTGATTTGCGCATCAGGATCGCATTGCCGTGCCAGCCGAGCGACCGCGCGCGCATGCCGAACGCCACCGGCTGCCAATCGCTATGGTCGGCGATCAGGTGCAGCGGCAACACGCTCTCCCGCTCTCCGAACCGACGATCCGCCTCCTGCAACGCCACGATATCGGCATCGATCTCGCGCAGCACTTCCAGAACGCGGTCCGGGTTACGTCGTCGATCCAGCCCTACGCCTTTATGGATGTTATAGCTGGCAACCTTGATCATTCCGCATACGTAACGCGGGGGCCGGGGGGAGGTTGCACGTATCGCGCGGATAACGAAAAGGGCACGCCGACCATATCGTCGACGTGCCCCGATCCTGGTGCCGCAAATTACGTTTACGGGCTGGTCGGCCGATCGTCGTCGTCATTGGTGATCGCAATGATGCCGCCAGCGACAACGCCGAGCGCCAGGACGATCGCGATGATCTTGCCATTGCCGGCCAGTTCGCTTTCGTCGCGTGTGGTCGTACCCACGCGCGCCGGTGAGGCGACCGACAGCGAGGCGGCGGGATTGGCCGCGACCGGTGCCGCGCTGGCCAGCGTCGGGACGGTGACGAGTGCGAATGTCGCCACCGCCGCCGAAAGGTTCTTGTAGCGCATGAAACATTCCTTGCATTGCGTCGTGAGAACCAGGTCAATGGATGGTTTTTCGATTTGTTCCGCACCGCGACAATAACCGCATCCTTCCGCATACTTCCCAGTCGGCTCGCATCATCGGCTCACATCGTCGGCTTGGCGAGGAGGCCATGTCGTGATAACGGCGCGACCCAAGCCGGTTTAGCTCAGTTGGTAGAGCGCCAGTTTTGTAAACTGGATGCCGCGGGTTCGAATCCTGCAACCGGCACCACTCCTTAACTGCTAACTCATTGTTTTCGGCTGCCTACCGCACAAGTGGATCGATCCCGTACCCCTAATCGTTCCCACACCGGATGAAGGTTAGGTGCGAACAAATGCGAACAATCTCGTCGTGCGTACGGGCACGATTAGTCGAGTTGCGTTCGGTGGATGTTTAAGCTCCTAATGCTGCTGTCCGTGCCGCGACGGTAGCATGGACCGGCCCGCCTGGTCGCTCACATGGCTGGCGGGCCGAAACAAACTGCGGAATGTATCCGTTGATGTGGAGCCGTGCCGATCGCGCTGGCGAAGCCACCGGTGTTGTGATCGTGATCCCCATTTGGCGTCTGGGACCACAAAGTCTCAGGCCTGTTCCTTTGGCACCTCACTGATACCGTTTCTCCATGAGGGTGGCCACGTAGGCAACGCGAAAATAGCGTTTACGGTTGAGCGCTCCGCGCGCCTCAATCAGCAATTGTTAAAATCTGGTTAGCAGGCCTTGCAAATTAGCAGGCCTGCAAATATATCAATGTGTGCGCATCGCCCCCGGTGCGTGCATTCGCCCCATGGGGGGGTGAATTGAGGAGGTAAATGTGACTGAATTTGGACGTCTGCTGAGGGAGGAGAGGCTCGATCGAGAACTCTTGCTCGGCGACTTTGCAAAACAGTTGGGCATTAGCCCGCCATATTTGAGCCAGATCGAAACCGGCAAGCGCCCCGTGCCGGATGGCTTTTCGGACAAGGTTGCCAAACTTTTCGGCCTTTCCGCTACTGACGCCAATAAATACGAGCGTGCTGCAGCCGCGGCACGAACGCAGTTTCTGATCTCAGTCGATGAGGATGCCGACATCGAGGATCGCAGCCTGGCGGCGCAGCTTGCAGAGTCGTTCGCCCGCCTTTCACCCAAGGCGAAGGCGAAGATCCGCAAAACGTTGAGGGAGGATGAGCGTGGGTAAGTCCTCCGAGGTCGTGGTAC
>JAPKCG010000403.1 GCA_028823055.1 Sphingomonas bacterium | reverse complement strand
TCCGGCCGGTGTCGACCGACTGCCGCGGCGAACGTCGCTTCATCTCGACGATCGCGCGCCGGCTCGATAGCCTGGGCGCCCTCACCCGCGGCCAGCGCCAGACCGGCGGTCAGGGACTGTTCGACCCGCGCGACAATCTCGAAAGCGACTATGCTAAGGAATCGCTCGAACAGTGGTTTCGCCTGCTCGCCAATGGCAAGCTGCGCTCGACCACGCTGGACGAGTTCCAGAAACTGACCGGCCTTGAGCTGGAGGGCGAAGGTGGCGGGCTCAAGGAGGAGATGCCCCCGATCCAGCGCTGGCTCAATCGCATCCTCGCGCTGCGCATCGCGATGCAGAACGCGATCTTCGACGAGTATCTCGGCTTGATCGAGGCCCGGATCGAGGCGGCGAAGGAAGCCGGCACGCTCGATCTTGGCGTCGAGAGTATCAACGCCGAGCGCATCACGATCCTCGACCGTACCGTCATCCGTCGTGACGATACCAGCGGTGCCGAGACCGAGATACTCCGGCTCGAGACCGAGGAGCGCTACAAGCCGCTCGCGCTCGATCGCGCTTTGCGGATCCTCGGCGACGACGCACGCCCGATCGTCAACCGCAAGTCGGGGAAGGCCGCGATCCGGTGCAGCACCTACTCGCTCACCGACGACGATGGCGAGATCGTGCGCCGCTACGAGCTGGTCCGCCCGACGCGCACCGAGCGGATGCGGCAGGACCTTCTCCTCGAAACTATGTGGGAAGATGCCAGCGAGGCGGAGTTTTCCGCGCTCTGGCAGGCCGAGGTCGAGGAGATGTCGGGCAAGACCCGCACCAACACGCTCTACCTCGTCACCGGCCTGCTCCTGCCGGTCTGGGACCGCCTGCCCGACGATCACGTCCAGGTCTGGCGTCTCAACACCGATGACGGCCAGTCCTTCCTCGGCCGCATCGTCCCCGCCCCGCTCGTGACCAAGCTCGCGGACGCCTTCGGCATAGCCGCGACCATCACCGTGTCGGGTGCCGAGACTGCCAAGCACGTCATGGGGAGCGGCGAGATCACCGCGCTCGGTGCGTACCGGCTGAAGCGCAGCCTGGTCGCAGGACAGCAGCGCCTCGAACTGCTTGACTGGCCGCATACGCGGTTGCCCGAGCTGAAGGCAGCCGGATGCTTCACCGAGATCATCCAGCACAAGACGCGGATGTTCGTTCCCGTCGCGACTGCCGCGACCGTGATCGACCGCATCACCGCCTGACCCGAACAGGGCTCTTTTCCCGATCACCAAAGGGAGGGGAGGGAGCCTTCGGCTTTTTGAGCTTGATGAGCAGGCTTGCGCGACCGTCGGACACGGCGCGCCAATTCCAGATGGAGACGACCGATGATCCAGTCCGTGAAGGTAAAGAACCTCTCGCTGTCGAAAGACAATGTCCGCAAAACCAACCGTGAAGCCGGCATCGATACCCTTGCCGCCAACATCGCCGCCCAGGGCCTGTTGCAGAACCTGATCGTCACGCCGCTCAAGAAGGCGGGCCATTTCACCGTGAAGGCGGGCGGACGTCGCCTGCGCGCTCTCCAGCTTCTGATCGAGCAGGGCACCCTCCCCGTCGATCATAGCGTGCCCGTCCTGGTCCTCACCGACGATGACAATGCGATCGAGGCGAGTCTCGCCGAAAACTTCCAGCGCGTACCGATGAACCCGGCCGATGAATGCACCGCGTTCAATTTCCTGATCCAGAAGGGAATGACCGCCGAGGACGTCGCCAAGCGTCAGGGCGTGACCACCCGCTTCGTCGAACAGCGCGTGCGCCTCGCCGAGCTGGCACCGTGTGTCTTCGAGGCGCTCGCCGCAGGCGAGATTACGCTCGGCGTCGCCCAGGCTTACGCCGTCACCAGCGACGTCGACCGCCAGGCCCGCGTGTTCGCGCAGATGAGCACGTCCTACTATGGGGACACGCCCGACAATATCCGCCGCGCGATCCTCAACGGCACGGTCAAGGCGAACGACGCCAAGGCCCGGTTCGTCGGTCGCGATGCCTATCTCGCCGCAGGCGGTCGCATCGAGGGCGACCTGTTCGCCACTGAAGGAGACGAAAACTGGATCGACGTCGACCTGATCGAGACGCTCGCAGCCAAGAAGCTCGAGGCGGCCGCGGCCGAACTCGCGCAGTCCGAGGGTCTCGCGTTCGTGACGCCGATCGCGGCAACCCACGTTCCCTACGACCTCGAGCGCCAGCTTCACGAGTTTCACGCCCCTGCCCGCGCCCTCACCGAGGACGAGCAGACGCGCGTGGAAACGCTGTCGGCCGAGAACGACCAGCTTGTCGAGCAGATCGAATCCGTGTTGGCCGATGGCACTCCCGAGGCGCAGGCGGCGAACGATCGCATCGACGCGATCGAGCGTGAGCTGGAAACGATCGACGACGCCCGTCACGAGATTGATCCGGCGCTTAAAAGCCAGATCGGGACGTTCGTCTATATCGGCGGTGATGGCGAACCCCGCGTTCACACCCGCCTGTTCAGCGAGAAGCCGGTCGTGGATCCCAACGCCCCGCCCAAGACGACGGGCGGAGAAACCGGCGAAGGCGCCGCCGGCGACGCCGAGCAGGGTTCGAAGCTCAGCGCTACGCTGATCGATGAACTGGCAACCCAGCGCCGCCAGATCCTCGTCGCCCACATCGCCAGCGATCCGGCGATGGCGCTCGACCTGACCATCTTCCTGATGGCGCAGAACGTGGTGTTCGAGCAGCACCATGCTCCCAACCACTCGACGCTGAAGTCGAGCGCCGCGGGCTTCCCGATCTTCGGGTTCCGGGACGAAGGCTCCATGGCGTCGCAGACCATCGACGATCAGCGCCAGCGGCTCGACACGAGCTGGGCGGGTCACACGACGATGACCGAGCGCTTTGACGCCTTCCGGGCGCTCGACGACGAGGCCCGGGGCGCCTGGGTCGCCTTCTCGATCGCGCGCACGCTGGAGCCGACCCTCAACGTCGCCGAGGGCTACCGCCAAAACGCCTTCCACGACCATCTCGGTCGCACGCTCGACATCCAGGTTGCACATTGGTGGCGGCCCACCGCCGAAAACTTCTTCGGCCGGGTGAAGAAGGGCATCATGCTCGATGCGCTCGAGGAGATTGGCGGGCCGATCCTGCGCGGCCGCTACAAGGACGCCAAGAAGGGCGACCTTGCCGC
>JAPKCG010000402.1 GCA_028823055.1 Sphingomonas bacterium | reverse complement strand
TACACCTCGACTGAGGACGATCGCGTTCACCCCGGTCACGCGCGCAAATACGCCGCGAAGCTCCAGACCTATGGCGACCCGTTTTATTATTACGAAGACCCCGAAGGCGGTCACGCCGCGGGGGCCGACAGGATCGCGGATGCCAAACGGGCCGCGATGGTCATCACGTATCTCAACAAGGTGTTGCCCAATCCGAAATAACCGGGTGCGCATGTCGGAAACCAAACGCGCCAGCGTCTGATGAGAATATCGCTGCAGTCGACGTTACCTGTCATCCGACGACCAGGCCTTGCCCCCTGCAACGGCGCAGGGCACATGTTATCCGGTAATGGGGATGGCGCCGGCAGGGCGCTGACCACCACAGGGAGCAGGCAATGGAATTCGACGAGGTCATTTACGGGCGCCGCAGCATTCGCGGCTACAAACCGGACCCCGTTCCCCGCGCACTGATCGAGGAGGTGCTCGCGCTGGCGATGCGAGCGCCCTCGTCGATGAACACCCAGCCCTATCATTTCTACGTCATTACCGGCGATGCGCTCGACAACATTCGCGCCGGGAACACCGAACGCATGGTGGCGGGCGTGCCGCAATCCCGCGAATTCCGTACCGGCGGTGCGTTTGCGGGCAAGCACCGCGATCGGCAGGTCGGCGTCGCCAAGCAATTGTTCGGCGCGATGGGGATCGAGCGCGACGACAAGGAAGGGCGTCAGGACTGGGTGCTGCGCGGCTTTCGTCAGTTCGATGCGCCGGTCTGCGTCATCATCACCTATGATCGCGACCTGCGCGAAAGCGACGATACCGCATTCGATTGCGGCGCCGTTGCAACCGCGCTCGTCAACGCCGCCTGGTCGCGCGGGCTAGGCACCGTCGTCAACAGCCAGGGGATCATGCAATCCCCCGTCGTGCGCGACCATGCCGGCATCGCCGAAGATCAGGTCATCATGAAAAGCATCGCGCTCGGCTGGCCCGATGACGGCTTTCCCGCCAATGCGGTCGTCTCGGAACGTCGCAAGGTCGACGAGGCTGCGGTGTTCGTCGGCTTCGACTGACACCATTGTCCCCGTCACGGGCTGCCGAACGAGGCAACCCGCAATCGACCAGCCGAAACCGATCAGCCGGGCAGCATCGCCGGCTTGTCGGCCTGTTTCGTCCGCGCCTCGGTCTTGGGCTCGGGCGGCTGAAAGGTCAGGATCGTGTCGCCGGTATCGACCGTCGGACGCGCGCTCGTCGAAAATAGCAGCAACCTCTTGTCGGGCTTCAGCACCGCCATCGGGGCCGCCTCATCGGCAAGCCGTTCGCGATATTTGTCATAGCCGTAAACGTCGGTGATGCGCGTCTTGCCGAACGTCCAGCCAGCGACGACGCGAGTCTGCAGTTCGTCGATCGTCGGCCCATCCTCGAACAACACACGCCCACGCCCGCGACTGAGGCGGACCTCGTCGAGCCCGGTTTGCGTCAGTTTGTCGGTGCCCATCTCGGGGCCGAGATCGGCGCAGACGAGCGCATTGTATGAATCGCTGTCGGTCGCGGCGATCACCTGCTGAAACTGCAGCATATCGATACTGTCCTGCATCGCTTCGTCGAGAATGTCGCCGCGATAGACCTCCAGCTCTTTCTTGCGGACCGCACGCAGCGCGAATTTCGCCGTATCGGCGACGGTGATCGACAGGCCGAGATCGCGCAGCGCGACGCCGAGCGCGGTCGTAAACGGATTGGCACCGACCAACAGCACGCCGTCGCCCTTGCCCTTGTCGATCCCCAATCGCCGCGCCAGCCAATTGGCCGAAAAGCCGTGCGCGAAGATCGTGGCGATCACCACCGAGAAAGCGAGCGGCACGAGGAGGTCCGCCCCCCGCATCCCGAAATCCTCAAGCCGGAGCGCGAACAGCCCCGTCACCGCGATCGCGACGATTCCGCGTGGCGCGATCCACGCGATGAACAGTCGCTCTCGCCAGGGCATGCTGCTGAACATCAGGCTGGCGAGGACGGTCACCGGACGCACGACGAACAACACCAGCAGCAGGAACGCGACGAAGCTCAACTGGAACCGTTGGATCACGCTCCAGTCGAGCGTCGCCGACAGGATGATGAAGACGCCAGAGATCAGGAGGACGGCGAGATCCTCCTTGAAATGCTTGAGCGCGGTCGTCGACTGGGTCTGCCGGTTCGCCATCACGACGCCCATGATCGTGACCGTAATCAGCCCCGTTTCATGCTTGATCAGATCGGCGGCGACGAAACCGGCGATCACCGCGACGAGGACGACAGGCGCCTTGAGATATTCGGGGATATAGCCACGCCGGAAGGCGCTGGTCATCGCAAAGCCGAGCAGCGCGCCGAGCCCTCCCGCCGCCAATGTCGCCGCGGCGACGTCGAACCCGATCGCGACCGCATCCCGGTCTGGCCCGATATAGGTGACATAGGCGAATATCGCGACCGCGAGCAGCGCGCCGATCGGGTCGTTGACGATCCCTTCCCATTTCAGCGTGTCGCGTACACGATTGGGCACCCGCAGCGTCCGCAGCATCGGGCCGATCACCGTCGGCCCGGTCACGACGAGAATACCGCCGAACAGCGCCGAAATACCGAGCGGCAATCCCGCAGCGTAATGCGCCGCCAGCGTGCCCAGCAGCCAGCCGATCGGCACCCCGACCAACACCAGCCGCAGCACCGCGGTCCCCGCATGGCGCAACTCACGAAAATTCAGGCTCAGCCCGCCCTCGAACAGGATCACCGCAACCGCAAGTTTGATGATGGGTTGTTGCAACGCGCCAAAATCACGCTGAGGATCGATCATCCCGGTGACCGGACCTGCGATCACCCCGGCAATCAGCATCAGCGCAATCGCAGGCTTGTTTATGCGCCACGCGACCCATTGGGCACCGATGCCAAGAATGCCGATCAAGGCAAGCTTGACGATAAGCGAATCGAAAATCAGCGACCGTCCCCCGTTGGCGTAAGTGCATCAACCAATTGCACAGGCGGGGGGTTCCGCGCCACGATGAACAGGAAGGAGATGAATCATGCCCGTTCTTGCCATTGGCGGCCTGTTCTTTCGCGCGCGCGACCCGGAGCTATTAACCGCCTGGTATCGCGGTCATCTTGGCATCGGCGCCGGCTGCGCACCCGATAACACCGATCCCGATCCGTGGAGCTGGAAGACGGAGGGCGGCCCGGTCGTCTTT
>JAPKCG010000401.1 GCA_028823055.1 Sphingomonas bacterium | reverse complement strand
GGCGGCTGATCGGCAATTTCGCGCGGCATGTCTGTGGGCTGGCGGGCGACTGGACCCTGGCGGACTTCCGCGCGACCAAAATTGCCGAAATCCGCGAACAGGTCGGCGACAAGCGTGTCATCTGCGGCCTGTCCGGCGGGGTCGATTCGTCGGTTGCGGCACTGCTGATCCATGAAGCAATCGGGCATCAGCTGACCTGCGTCTTCGTCGACCACGGCTTGCTGCGGGCGGGAGAGGCCGAACAGGTCGTCAGCCTGTTTCGCGGCCATTACAATATCCCGCTCGTCCATGTCGAAGCCGAGGCCTTGTTCATGAACGGTCTAGCCGGGGTCACCGACCCCGAGGCAAAGCGCAAATTCATCGGCAAGACCTTCATCGACGTGTTCGACGAGGAGGCGCGAAAGATCGGTGGGGCTGAGTTCCTCGCGCAAGGGACGCTCTATCCCGATGTGATCGAAAGCGTCAGTTTCACGGGCGGGCCGAGCGTCACGATCAAGAGCCATCATAATGTCGGTGGCTTGCCGGACCGGATGAACATGAAGCTTGTCGAGCCGTTGCGTGAACTCTTCAAGGATGAAGTGCGCGATCTGGGGCGCGAGCTTGGCCTGCCCGATGTTTTCGTCGGGCGGCATCCCTTTCCGGGACCGGGGCTTGCGATCCGCATTCCCGGGGAGGTTACGAAGGATCGTTGCGACATATTGCGCAAGGCGGATGCGATCTATCTCGAGGAAATCCGTGCAGCGGGGCTGTACGATGCGATCTGGCAGGCGTTCGCGGTGTTGTTGCCGGTGCGAAGCGTCGGCGTCATGGGCGACGGACGGACATATGATTATGTCCTCGCCCTACGGGCGGTGACGTCCACCGACGGGATGACGGCGGAGGCGTTCAGCTTTCCCGGCGATTTCCTTCCCCGTGTCGCAACGCGGATCGTCAACGAAGTGCGCGGCGTGAACCGGGTAACGTATGACTATACCTCGAAACCGCCGGGCACGATCGAGTGGGAATGATTCGGGGCCATTTTTGGCTATCGCGATCAATCGGCGTTCAACCATCAACACATTGAAATAAAAAGATTATCTAACGTTATCTATCGGGATCAATCGCGGAGCAGCGGTTGGCTCTGGCGTCATGCGTGACGGTATCCGGCAAACTTGCACTTGGCCCAATCCAGCGATACCGTCAGAGGCATTGAAGCCAGTGACGGTATTTTTTCCGCACTAAACCATTGTAAATCAAGCGATAATATCGGCGAAAATGGCCGAAAATCGCCTGACGGTATTTTGCGTAGAGGAGGTCGGTATGCTCACCGATGTTGCCCTTAAGAACCTGAAACCACGCGAGAAAGCCTACAAAGTCACGGACCGTGACGGCCTTTATGTCCAGGTCTCAACCTCCGGGACGCTGACGTTTCGGCTGGACTACCGGCTGCATGGGCGGCGCGAGACGCTAACGCTTGGGAAATACGGTCCCTCCGGTTTGTCCCTTGCTCGAGCCCGTGAAGCGACGATCGACGCTAAACGTGCAGTCTTCGAAGGCAGGTCTCCGGCCCAGGAAAAACAACGCGACAAACGCCGGATCAAGGAGGCCAAGAGCTTCGGTGAGTTTGGAGAGCGCTGGTTGGTGAAGGCGCCGATGGCCGACAGCACCCGCGCGATGCGGCGTTCGATCTTCGAACGAGAGCTTCTGCCAGTTTGGAAGAACCGGCTGTTGACAGAAATCACGCCGGATGACCTGCGCGCCCACTGCGGCAAGATCGTTGATCGCGGCGCACCGGCGACTGCGATCCATGTCCGCGACATCCTCAAGCAGATCTACGGGTTTGCGATCTTGCACGGCGAGAAGGTTGCCAATCCGGCCGACGATGTCGGCCCCGCCTCGATCGCGACGTTCGTTCCAAAGGACCGGTCGCTGTCGCCGACGGAAATTCGCGTGATGCTCAAGCAGCTCGACCATGTGGCGACGCTGCCAACGATCCGACTCGGGATGCGCCTCTTCCTGCTGACAATGGTGCGCAAGAGCGAGCTGCAGGATGCGGTCTGGGACGAGGTGGACTTCGAGAACGCCGTGTGGACGATCCCCAAGGAGCGCATGAAGCGATCCAAGGCGCATAACGTCTATCTCTCGCAGCAATGCCTCGACATTATGATCGCGTTGAAGACTTGCGCGGGCAACTCGCGCTACCTTCTGCCGTCTCGGTATGATGCGGATGCGCCGATGTCCCGGGCGACCTTCAATCGCGTCACCTACGCCGTCGTGGAGCGCGCGCAGAAGGAAGGCTTACCACTGGAGCCGTTCACGGTACATGACTTGCGCCGGACTGGATCGACCCTGCTCAACGAACTGGGGTTCAACAGTGACTGGATCGAAAAGTGCCTGGCCCATGAAGATGGGCGGTCCTCGCGCGGCGTCTACAACAAGGCGGAGTACGAGCACCAGCGGCGGCATATGATGCAGGAATGGTCTGATATCATCGACGCCTGGGTGGCAGGGCAGAAGCGCGTGCCGGTCCTGATTCCGCCCTCGATGCCTATGCTCGCGCCTGATCCGGCGCTTTGACGGGACGCGCCTTACGCTTGCGCACATCGGGATGCGGCGCCCGGTCGATTGGCGATCGCCGGGCTGTCGCCAGGCGATCGGTCAGCCAGGCTTCGACCTCGGCCAGATCCCACACCACACAGCGTGGGGTGAGCGCAAAGCGACGAGGGAATTCGCCGCGCTGTTCCATCTCATAGATGGTGGTGTCGGCCAGCGGTACGATCTGCCGAAGCTCATGGCGGCGGATCATCCGCTTTTTGAGGGCCTCAGATTTCGTCGACATAACTCTACTCCAACGAGATTAGCGTCTGATGCCGATTGGAGCCGATAGACCCGACATGAAAAGAGCGAACGCACCGGCGTAGGGCTCGCGGCGGCAATGTCGTACAAATCGGCGGGGTCGTTCTTGTCGTCCCGTAGCCCTTAGTCAGGCGCGAGGGGTAGTCCGTCGATCGCCGCGACGGCGTCAACAAGCTGTCGTCGCAGGCTCGCCAGACCGATCGCCAAAACCAAGTCTTGCCGATCCGCCAAGCTGAGCATCGTGCGGAGGACGAGATCAGAGTGACGCATCAGGATTACCAGGTTCTCCCCGCTGGGGCTGTTTTTGCCCTCGAACCAGTTCCGAACCGCGCGCTCGGTTGAGCGCGTGAGCTGCGCCAC
>JAPKCG010000400.1 GCA_028823055.1 Sphingomonas bacterium | reverse complement strand
ATACAGCCTGCCCTTGGCGCCGAGGTCGTTTTCGATCCGGCACGGGGGGAAATCCCCGCCATCCTCGGCCCCCAGCATTCGCTCCTGGCGGATTTCCTCGAGCGCCTCGGCCGGGAAGGCCTCTTCATCCGAGCGAACGAGCAAAAATGGCTCGTCAGCCTTCGCATCGAGCGCCATCCATTCGCTTCTGGGGATAGGGCCTGGCCCAAAGCTATCCCACTGCACGGCCTTGTCGCCAATCTGGAGCCGGCGAATATTCTTGAAGAACAGCAGCGACACCGGGCTTTTCAGCCATTCCTCCAGGTTTTTCTCGACATCACGCCGCAAAAAGGCGTTGGCGATCGCGACCTCGACACGCGTTCCACCCAAGGACAGTTCTTGCGCATCGACCCAATGCGGCTCGGTGAACCGGCCGCGCTCGAACGCGACGGCCAGGGTCGGGGTGTAAAGCTCGACCCTGTCGCCGAGACTGAAAGTGCTTTTGAAGCCTATTCCGCGAAAACCGATCGTGTGCAGCGCTCGCTTGTTGGAATAGCCAAAGCGGCAAATCGAGGCGAAGTGGGCCTCGATGAAATCCTCGCCATTGTGCTGAAAAATGAAGCGATCATTCTCGATCGAGACCCGCGCCTCACTGGCGCCGGCATCGTCCGCGTTCTGCAGCAGCTCCGAGAGGATATGACGCGGGCTCTGCACCTGTTTGAAAAGCTGATGCCATGGGCCAGCCAGTTCGGGATCCGCTTCAAGCTGGTCCCAGCGTTTGGCCGCACGGTCCTTGATCGGCTGAAAGTAGCCCGGTGGCGCCGCGGACCTGGCCGCGCGCTCGCGTTCCGGGATCATCGGGGCGCCTCCGCCCGCTCCAGCAAACGCGCCAGATGGAACTGGATCGCGGTATGCTCGAAGGACGGCTCGTGATCTGAAAGCGCCCCATGGACGTAACGAGGGTCGCGCGCGGTCCCATCTTCGACCTGCACGATGGCGAGGATGTACTTGTCCGGTTCATGGAGCGAAGTGATCACCTCCTGGCGGGTGATCATCACGGTGTCCGCGCCGTGAACCCGCCCCTTTACCTCGATAAACCGCAAGTGCTTGGTGCGTGGGTCATAGGACGCGATATCGTAACCGATTTTCTGCGCCGACACGTCGCTGGGCACATTGCCGAGTGCCCGCTCCGTCGCAATGACCGCGTCCATTGCAGCCAGCTCGATAACGCGGCGCGCGTCAGCGTCGGCCGAAAACGGGGGTGGCGCTCCCTCGGCAGGAGCGGCACCCGGAATGCCGCGCGCGTCGAGAAGACCGCGCGGGACGACAACCATCCCGCCCCGAACCCTCGGAGGCTGCGATGAAATGAACCGCTCTTGTTCGAGCTGATCCATGCGCCGCTTCTGGCGCTCGGCTAGGTCTTCAGCGCGCCGCTGGGCGTTTTGCCAGCTCAAGCGCGTCTTCTTACCCGCCTTCTCTTCTTCCTTCAGTTCAAACGCGCGCGAGTCCCAGTAGTTGATCTCCTTCTTGAGGCGGGCGCGCACCTCGCGCTCGACCTTCTCGATCTCGGGCAAGCGGCGCGCCTTGATCTCGGCCACATGCGCCTGCGCCAGCTCGACAGTGGCGAACCGCACGGCCGTCTTTTCCAGCTCAGTCGTCAGCCAGTCCTCATGGAGGACGTCTTGCACGCTGGCGATCTCCTCAGGGGTGGCGGGGCGCAGGTTGAGGTGCGGCGCGATACCGGCGTTGACGGCCTCCCCCACCTTGTTGATCGAGGCGAATTGAAGCTTCTGCGACACCACATGCGGCTTGCCCGCGCTGGTCGCCAGGCCATCCTGAATGCTGTGCTCAAGAAGGAAGACCGCAGACAGGTCAGTCCCCGCATCAAGGTCGTCGACCAAGATCGCGCCCTGACGCATGATCTGCTCATATTGCTCGCGCACGATGCTGATCACCGCTTCGAGCAACGGATGACCCGGGCACACGAATGTCGCGACCGGTTGCTGGTTAATCCGGCCCTTTTCGAAACAGATGCGCTCATACTTCTTCTGGATCGGCGCGCCGGTGCCGATCTGGCGATCCCGCTCGCGAATCCGGACCGGGACGTGAGTGATCTCCCAACGCCCCTCTTCCCGGCGCTTCATCTTGCCGCCCAAATGCTGGAAAGCTTCAACGAAGAAGCTTTGGACATGGTGCGGTTGCAGCCGCTGAGCCTCGGCGCGCTCCATCTCCAGGCGCAGCTCCTCGACCTTGGCCTCGGGCATGGTGTCGTTCGTCAGAGCACGCCGCTGGAGCAACTCAAGCAGGTGCCCTTGATCGACCGCGCCATCGACCTGGCGGAATAGCCTGGCTTTAACGTCCTCCTGCTCGCCATACTGGATGGCCTGAAACAGGAGATCCTTGAGCGCGACACCCTCGAAAAGTTCGCCCAGGACATCATAGACCCGGCCGCCCAAGGCTTCCCGCGCCGCCTCGAGCTTCTCGAGAAGCCGAGCGTATACCTCGCCTTCGCGGGTATCGGCCGCGACTAGGTTCCACAGGTGGCAGACTTCGGTCTGGCCGATCCGGTGGATGCGGCCGAAACGCTGTTCGATCTTGTTGGGATTCCAGGGCAGGTCGTAGTTGACCATCAGGTGGCCGCGCTGAAGGTTCACACCTTCGCCGGCTGCGTCGTTGGCAATCAGCACCAGCATGTCGCGGTCCTGCATGAACCGCTCGATGACCTTGCGCCGCTCTTCCCGCGACACGCCGCCATGGATCACATCGACCGCATCAGGATTGCCGAGCCGAGCGCGGACCTTGTCGACCAAGTAATGGAGCGTGTCCTTCGGCTCGGTGAAGATGATCAGCTTGCGACGATTGCCGTCGGCATCGACCATGAGGTCATCGTCGAGAATACGATTGAGCTGCGTCCACTTGGCGTCGAGGCCAGAACGCAGGACCCCTAGCGCCATGGTCTCCAGGCCTTTGAGCGTCTCAACTTCAAGCGCGAGCTGCTCGACCGTCTCCGCGGTCGTCGCGCCAGTCGCGATCAGGTCTTCGAGGTCGTCGATCTCGTCCTGGCCATATTCCTCGATATTCTTGAGGATGTCGGCATTGACGTCCGGCGCGGCAAAGCCCGCACGGCGGCCCTTGGCGGCAAGCCGAGCCTCCCCGAGTTCGTTTTCAAGCCGCTCGCGCCGGCGCTCCGAGTCCTCGCACAGCAGCTCCGTGATGTCTAGCT
>JAPKCG010000399.1 GCA_028823055.1 Sphingomonas bacterium | reverse complement strand
TTCGTGCCGTCTCCGCTCGCCACCGGGTCACCGTTGGCGAGCAGGATCGGATAGCGCATTTTGTCCGCGGTCATCCGCACCGAATAACGGCTCAGGACATCGGGGCGGTCGGGGAACCAGGTGATCCGCCGAAACCCCTCCGCCTCGCATTGCGTGCAAAGATTGCCACCCGACGAATACAGTCCCATCAACTGCGTATTGCGGTCGGGTGCGATCTCGACGATCGTCTGCACCTCATGGCGCGCGCCCGACAGCGGCACGACGAGCTGTTCGCCCTCGATCCGCCAGTCGTCGACCGCCACGCCGTCGACGGTGACCGACAGCGGCTCCTGCCCCGCCCCGTCGAGCCGCAGCGGCGTGTCGTGCGCACCGTTGCGCGTGACCATCATCGTCGCGACGACGCGCGTGCTGGCCGGATCGAGATCGAAATCGAGATGCGTTTCGGGAACGAGCCATGCGGGCGGCGTATAATCCTCCCGCCGCGTTACCAGGGCGGCATTGCTGGGCTGGGCGAGGCTGTTCTGGATATCGAGCATGACGCCGATATAGGCGCGGCGACGCTTTAGCGGAAGCTTGCGTGGCGCAGGGCACGTGCTAGTCCGGCGTCACGCAATCGCTTCCTAAGGTGTGTCATGTCCCGTTTTGCCGCCGCACTCGCCCTGCTCGCCCTTCCCGCCGCATCGTTCGCGGCCGACGACACGCCGCTGACGCCAGCGGAATCGGCGATGAAGGCGCATGTCCTGTTCCTCGCCTCGGATGCGATGCGCGGACGTGAAGCGGGCAGCCCCGAATTCGATATCGCCGCGCAATATGTCGCAGCGCGGTTCTTCGCTGCGGGGCTGAAACCGGGCGGCGACAACGGCGGCTATCTGCAAAATGTACCGCTGGTCACGTACAAGGCCAACGGGCAGGGCGATTTCATCTGGTCATCCGCGAAGGACGCGCCCCAGCCACTCGTGTTCGGCGAGGATTTCGTCCCCTCGGCCAATCCCGCCGCCGAAGAAACCAGCGTTTCCGCCCCCGTCGTCTTCGTCGGCCACGGCATCGTCGCGCCGCAATATCGTATCGACGATTACAAGGGCGTCGATGTTCGCGGCAAGATCGTCGCCTTTTTCGGCGGCGCGCCCAAAGGCTTTGGCGGGGAGGAGCGCGCCTATTTCGGATCGGGAGCGACCAAGGCCGCGATCGCCGCGGATCACGGCGCGGTCGGCGTCGTCATGCTCGAAACGCCGCGCACCGCTTCGAACACAAGAGGACCGGGCTTCGCGCGGATGGCGCAATATTACGACAACCCGCGCATGACATGGGCGACGCCGGAGGGCATGGGCAGCGCTTCGGGCGCGCCGATGCTCGGGACGGTCAGCCAGACGGGTGCCGCCAAGATGTTTGCGGGCGCGAAGACGTCGTGGACGAGGATCGCCGCCGAAATCCAGAAGGACGCACCCGTCTTCAAACCCGTGGCTCTCGCCGGATCGCTGTCGGTCGCGACCAAGACCAGTTTCACGCCCGCCAGCAGCAGCAACGTCATCGGCATCATCCCCGGCACCGACCCCGCGCTCGGCAAACAGGTCGTCGTCCTGTCGGCACATCTCGATCACCTCGGCGTCCGCAGCGCGGGCGAGGGCGACCGGATCAACAATGGCGCGCTCGACAATGCGATCGGCATCGCGAGCCTGATCGAGGAGGCGAAGCGCTTCGTCGCCAGCGGTCAGGCTCCCAAACGCACCGTGATGTTCCTCGCGGTGACGGGTGAGGAAAAGGGCCTTGTCGGCAGCGACTATTTCGCCAATCACCCGACCGTCCCGCTCAAATCGATCGTTGCCGACGTCAATCTCGACATGCCGATCCTGACTTACACGTTCGAAGATATGATCGTCTTCGGTGCCGAACGCTCGACGCTGGGGCCGATCGTCCGCGATGCGGTGGCTCAGATCGGCGTGTCGCTATCGCCCGATCCGATGCCCGAACAGGGCATCTTCGTCCGGTCCGACCATTTCCGGTTCGTGCAAAAAGGTATCCCGTCCGTCTTCCTTTGGCCGGGTCAGAAGGGGCCGGGCAAGGCGGCGGTCGACCATTTCATGTCGACCAATTATCACAGACCCTCCGACGATCTGTCGCAGCCGATCCTGTGGGACCAGGGCATCCGCTTCGTCGACGTCAACTATCGCATCGCCCGCGCGATCGCGGATTCGCCGATGCGCCCGATGTGGAACAAGGGCGATTATTTCGGGACGACCTATAAAGGGTTGATGGCGAAATAAGGCGGCGGCGATGCTCCTGATTTTCGGCATGGGCTATACGGCGCAACGGATCGCGGCGCGCTGGCCGGGCGCGGTGATGGGCACGACCAGTGACGGGCGCGACGGCACGCTGCGCTTCGACGACGAAGCATCGGTCCGCGCCGCGATCGGCACCGCGACGCACCTGCTGTCCTCGATCCCACCGGTCGACGACGTCGATATCGTCCTCGATCGCTATGCCGGTGCGTTCGGGGATCGCTGGCTCGGCTATCTGTCCTCGACAGGCGTCTATGGCGATGCGGGCGGCGGCTGGGTCGACGAAGCGACCGCCGTCACGGGCCGCCGCGCAGGCCGCAACGCCGCCGATCAGGCCTGGGTGGCGAAGGGTGCGCGTGTGTTCCGCCTGCCGGGGATCTACGGCCCCGGTCGCTCGCCGCTCACGCGCGTCGCGGCGGGGAAGGCGCACCGGGTCGAGGTGCCGGGACAGGTGTTCAGCCGCGTCCATGTCGACGACATCGCGACCGGCGTCGTCGCCGCGATCGATGCGCCGCCGGGCGCGTATAATCTCTCCGACGACCTGCCCGCTTCGCACAATGTCGTCAGTGAATTCGCCGCGCGGTTATTGGGCCGCGACCCGCCGCCATTCGTCCCGCTCGACAGCCTGTCGCCGATGGGGCGCAGTTTCTATGCCGAGAACCGCCGTGTCGCCAACGGCAAGGCGAAGCGGGTGCTCGGCTGGAGCCCCGCCTATCCGACCTATCGCGAAGGCCTGCGGGCGCTCCTCATCGAGCGGGCCGCCGCGCCCGTAGCGCAATGACCAGCCCGATTCCCGCAAGCACAGCGCCGCCCACCGCCAGCGGCGACCATCGATACCCCTCGAACAAGGTCGACAGCAGCATCGCGATGACCGGCACGATCACGCTCGAATAGGCGGCCTTGGCCGGGCCGATGATCCGCAGCACCGTGAAA
>JAPKCG010000398.1 GCA_028823055.1 Sphingomonas bacterium | reverse complement strand
CGAAACTCCCATCGGGCATTACCCTCGATGTAGAGCACGTTGACCTTTTCATTCACGATCCGGATACTTCGCGTCACACGGTTGTTGGCGGTCGAAATTTCCTCTTCAAATGGCTCGATGATGACGTCGATCTGTGCGGCGCCTTTCTTATTAAGATCAACGCGAAAGTCGACCTCTTCGAATTGCAGTCCGCCGTCAAAGCGAACAATGCGCGAGGAGACGCGTCGATCATTGAGAAGCACCGACAGCCGCGCGGTCCGTTGCTCGTAACCCTCTGATTGGAGATGGACCCGGACCGGCACGCTGTCGCCCGAAAAGGCCACCTCCTGCATGACGATATTGCGGATCGCGACGTCATCCGGATTGGATAGACCGAGCGGCACGGTGTAGACCGGAATGCCGCGAGCGCCAAGATCCTGAAGGACGGCCTCGGACCGCTGCGAGGTTGCATTGTCGATGCCGTCGGAGAGCAAGATGATGCCCGCCGGGGGGATCCCGCCGGAATTGGCCACCGCCTCGAGTGAAGCGGCAATCGAGGTGCCAGGCTTATTGGCCTTTAGACCTGCGAGATCCTCGGGGGTCACCACATCATCGTCACTGATCAGGCGCGGGGTCTGACCGAACGCGTGGTAGCTGAGATCGAGCGACTCGCCAAGCGATTCAAAAACTAGACGTCCGGATTGGCTGAGGATGGCCGCGCCGAGATCCAGCCGCGAGGCCGTGGTGATTGCTTGGCGCTGTTTTGCATCGAGCCCCATGACCGCGCGGTCGGCTTCGACTTCCTCCTCCAGCGAAACCATACCCAGCGCCGCCGCCGCGTCGACGAGGTCTTTGGAACGCTTGCGCTGATCCGTCATCGACATGCTCTCCGAAACGTCGAGCAGCACCGGCAAACTGCGGACCCGCGTTTGGGTCTCGGTGACGACGGCAGTCGGTTCGAGTAGAGTGGCCACGATCAAAGCGAGAACCAGCGCCCTGACAATTGCCAGGGATGCGCGCAGCCACAGCGGCAACCCCCACGGGCGGCGGTAGAGGTAGATGCTCAACAAGACGATCGCGGCAAAGATCGCCACGAGAGTTCCGGTGGACAGCGGGCGGGCCCAGAAGACCTGCTCGATCTGGCTAATGATGAGGATCGCTTCAGGCATCTTGTGCTTCGGGAAGGGTTTCGGGCGTAGCTGCTACTTGCTTGTGGCGCTTCTGTTTCCGCCCGCGGAGCCGGTCGGCGAGGAGGCTCTCGATCAAGAGCAAAACGAGCCCCGCGATCATGAATTGCCGCCACGACGAGCGGCCGGTGCGGGAAGCTTCGATCGCCGCGCTGAGCTCTGCCTCAGAATTGGCCAGCGTGATATCGAGCCCCTCGAGGTTCGTACTCAAATCTGAAGGTGTGAGCGAGGCGACGTCCGACTCGGCCTGGTCAATATTGACCGGCACCGGCATGCCCGGGGCCTGCACGCTGACCTTCGCTTCGTAGAAGCCAGCCTCCGCTGCATTTTCTAACATAGCGACAAACTGGCCGCGGTGTTCGTGGACTGAGACGGTGATCGATTCCCCCGAAGGCGTGTCGAAGACCGCGTCGCTAGCGTCTGGCTGTTCGACGTAGGACAGTGAGAGCGAATCGCCGACGACGCGTGGCTGCTCGAACTCCCGTCCCGAGAGATAGGTCACGATCTGCTGCATCAGCATCGGGAAGAGCGGCGTCAGCGCCATATTATTCCAGCTCGTATCTGCCGAGGTGGTGAACTGGAAGACGTGGCCGCGGCCGAGCGAATGCTCCAACAAGATCGGCGCTCCGCTCCCAGCCAGGCTTAGGATCGGGAAGCTTGAGGCGGTGGGTTCGACGTTCAGCCGCGTTAGGAAATGCGTCTCGCTGAACAGGTCTTCCGGAAGAGAGAGTAGCGGCAGACAGACGCTGTGGTCCGGCATCGAGGGATCCAGCGGCTGGCCGGCTCCAAGCTTAGTATGGGTATCGACCGGCGGACCGAGCTTGGCCGGGAGCAAGGGGTTGGGGCCGCTCGCCGTGCGTTCGTTCCACACCGCTGCTTTCACATTTTTTCCGGCGAACCAAACGAGACCATTCCCCTGTCGGACGTAGTTCGAGAGCTGCTCGACCTGCTGCTCGGTGATCTCTGGAACATCGGCGAGTATGAGCACATCGACCTCCTCAAGTGGCTCGGTTGGCAGGGACAGCCACGGTATCGAGCGGACGACGTAGTCCTCATCCTGCGCCCCGTCGCTGCGGGCCAGCAAGGCGGACACGATGAGGCGGCCAGCATCGCCATTCGATCCGTCCACGCAGAGTACCAAGACGCGGTCGCGGACGACCGCAACGACCCGCCGCACGTTATCGGTCGGGAGAAGGTCCCCGCTGATCTCGGCGGTGATGCGGGTGGCACCCGCATTGTGGAAAGGGACAAACAAGGACACCGTCTCCGATGCTCCTGCGGCGATGATGGGAATCGTCTTACGATCGATCTGCACACCCTCGACGCGGCACTGGACCTCGACGTTGGCGACTGGGGCCGTGCCGCAGTTTTTGACCGTGGCCTGGTAGCGGGCGGTGGTGCCTTTGCGCAGCACACCGGACACGAGATCGAGTTCGGTGACGGCGAGGTTTGCGGGTTCGCCGGGCACGGGAACCAAGAAGACCTCCGCATCGCTGCGCAGGTCGGCGAGCGCCTCTTGGAAACGCGCCGAGGTGCGCCTCCAGTCCCGCTCCTGGACATCGGTGATGAAGTAGACCTCCTTCTTGGGCGCCTCCATGTCGTCGACCAGCTCCTTGAGCCGCTTGGGAACGCGATCGAGATCGAGCCCCGCCGGCACCGCCTTGGCCTCCTGGAGGAGATCGGCGAAGCGGTCGCGGTCGAAAGCCATGTTGTGGATGAGGACTTTGTCTTCGCCGCCGAGGAGGATGACTGAGACCGGGTCACCGGCTTGGATGTGCTCGCTGATCACCTTGACTTGATCCAAAGCGCGGTCGAAGCGGGTTGAGTCCTCGCCGCCGTGCTCCATGCTGAAGGAGGCGTCGAGCCCGATGACGATTCCGGCCCGCGACTCGCCGGGGATCCAGCTCGCTACATCATCCCGCCACGCTGGGCGGGCGAGGGCAAACACGAGGAGGAGCAGCGCGAGGCAGCGGAGGCAGAGTAGCAGTAAGTCGCGCAGCTTGATCTGCCTGGAACGCACGTTGACCGCGCGGTTCAGAAACTGCA
>JAPKCG010000397.1 GCA_028823055.1 Sphingomonas bacterium | reverse complement strand
GTTTTCCCCCACATGACCATCCAAGCTCCCCAGTGGTACCGCGAGAAAATTCGCGACATGGTCCGCGCCCGCTACCAGTCGAATGGCGGCTTCCTCGACGGCACGATGGCCCGCGGCGACGGCGGCGCCGGCATCATCAAGTTTCCGGTGATCGGCCGCGTCGAAGCGTACGAGCTTTCCGGCTCCATCCAGAAGATCCAGAACACCAACCCGGATCTCTCTATGGTCCAGGTGTCTGTCCGCGATTTCGAGGCCTCGGCCTGGATGCGCGTCCAGGACGCTCGCCGGCAGGGTCCGAACGAACAGGCCGCCGTCGGCACGATGCTGTCGAAGGCCATCCGTCGCAAGCGCGACAACCTCAAGTTCGAGGCGCTGAACACGTTCGCCGTCGGCAATGCCGAGGTGAAGACGATCGGTGACGGCACCGCTGCGATCGATCTCCTCGACGCGCTCGAGGCGCATTCCCAGATCCGCGGCGCCGGCGCCGAGGAGGACGTCTGGTGGCCGGTCACGGAAGCGCTGTTCGACCAGTTCATGATGATCAAGGAATTCGCCAACGCCGACTATATCGGCTCGGCGGATCTGCCCTTCGCCAAGTCCGCGGCGATCCGCAAGCGCACCTGGCGAGGGATCCACATCATGACGCTGCCCGACGAGCACTTCGTCTATGGCACCGGCGCCTACGGCACGGGCAGCGCGGGCAACGGCTTCAACACCTCCGGCTACATCGACACGTTCATGTGGGCGACGGACGCCATGGGCAACGAAGCCGAATGGGATCAGGAAACTCCGTCGATCACCACGCATGCCGACTACGAGGGTACGCCGATGCTCGCCAAGGTCGGCCTGTCCGGCAACTCGGTCGGCATTCTGCCCGAGGGCGTCAAGCGGATCCGCGTCAAGTCGCAGGTTCGCCCGACCCGCGTCGCCTAAGCGGCTCGAATTGATCGACCGGCGGCGAGTGCTGCCGGTCTCCCCCTCTCACCAGCAGGAGGCCAACCATGGCACTCAACGTCAAGGCAATGTCGCGCTACGCGACCAGCGATCGCGGATCCCGCAACCAGGCCAACCACTACGCCTACTCTACGCCGGATGCGGCAGCCACCCTCAACGCGGCGGGATACTTCAACGACGCTGCCACGCGCTTCAACCTCAAGAAGGGCGACCGGATCTTCTGTTCCGTCGCTGTCGATGGCACGCCGGCGATGCTCGATCTGATCGTCACCAACGTTGCCTCCGGCGTCGTCACCGTCGACGACGGCATCGCCTAAACGCTCGATCGAGAAAGGAAAACCGCCATGGCCGAGCAAGCGATCGACAAAGCAACGTTGGTCAACCGTGCGCTGATCAAGCTCGGCCAGGCGGCGACCTTCTCCATCGACGACGAGAGCCACATTTCCGGCAAGGTCGATGCGGTTTGGCCGGACCTGGTCGCGCACTGCTTCGGACTGCACGACTGGACCTTCTGTCGCCAGACGTTCCGCCTGACGCGGCTCGATCTCGAGCCGGAGAATGGTTGGCGCTACCGCTTCGCCCTGCCCGGCGGACGCATCGGCGACACGCTGAAAGTTTTGGCTGATCCGCGCCGCGACGTGCCGCTGCGCGATTTCACCCTCGAGGGCGACGATCTGTTCGCCGATGTCGATGCTGTATGGGTTCGCTGTAAAGTCGAGCGCAATCCGTCCAGCTGGGATCCGGCCTTTCGCGCGGCCTTCACAACGGCACTGGCTGGCGCGCTGGCCGTGCCGATCCAGTCCGACCAGGATCTCGAGGCGACCTTCTGGCAGCAGGCGTTCGGCACGCCAAGCCAGGGCGGCGCCGGCGGCCTGTTCGGGCGGTTGATCAGCCAGAACGTCGCGAGCGATCCGCCGGATTCGGCCAGTCGCTGGCGCGACCCGCTCACTGATGCAAGGTATTCCTGATGGTCGCGCAGGCGGGTACCGGGCAGCAGTCGATGAATGCCGGCGAGTTCGCACCGGATCTCGCGGGCCGCGTCGACATCAAGCAGTATTACTCGGCCGGGCTGCGGTTTCTGAACGTCGAGCCGATCGCCCAAGCCGGGTTCCGCAATCTGTTTGGGACCCGCCGGATCGCACTTTCCTCCGCCAGCGCGGCGCCACGGTTCTTTCGGCTCAAGCGCTCGCGCACGGAAAGCTTCCATATCGGGATCGCGCCGGGGCGCCTCGAGATCTTCAAGGATCTGACCTTGGTTACGGTCGTGTCGATCCCGTCCATCACGGCGACGATCGCGGCCGAGGCGATCATCTACGCGGAAGCCGACACGATCGGCATCTTCCACAAGGACCTCGCGACCGTGCGCGTCGTACGGGTGAGCGATGTCGTGTGGACCGTCGATGGCTGGCCATATGAAGGCATTCCGGACGTCGATTATGGCGGTAACTATGCAAGAACGGACGACGTCTGGGACATATTCTTCCGCTGGTCGGTGGCCACCGAATTTCTTAGCGTAAACTACGTCGTGAATGGTGAGGAAACCGGTGCCATCGACGTGGCGAGGCCGACAGACATCGTCGATGACCTGAACTATCGAGCCATCGTTAAGGCGAGGCTGGAGGATCTTCCCTCCCTTGGGGCGACGGTCACGGTCACTCCAAGAGATACGCCGGGAGGAGAGACCGTTGCGATGCGCATCACCTTCGGTGGGGCGCTCGCCGGCAACGAATACGACCTCAGTGCGCAGATTGTAAACACATCGGAGGCGTCGGCCCTTCCGGCGCATATCGAAAAAGGCAAGACGTTTGGAGAACCGGCTATCTCTGCCTCGCGCGGTTGGCCAGGCTTTGCGGCGATCGTCCAAGACAGGCTGGTCTATGCCGCGCTGGGCGCCAAGCCGTCCGGCCTCCTGTTCAGCCAGATCGGCGAGTACTTCAACGTCAATATCGAAGCGCAGCGCGCCGACGGCGCCAAACTTGAAGCGATCCGAACCAACTCTGTTGAGGAAATCCTGTACATCAAGGATTCTAAATATGTCCTGATGTTCACCGACGAGGCGGAATACTTCATAACCGACCGTGCGATCGAGCGGGAGAAGCCGCTCAACATCGTCAGGACGACAGAAAACGGTCTTGTGCGCGGCGCGGTGCCGGTCGAGATCGAAAACCGCATCTACTATGTCGGACAGCGTGGCGGCGTGTTGTTCTCGACCGCCTATGACGATATTTCAAATTCAAATGGTGTTATCTACGCGATTTTGGA
>JAPKCG010000396.1 GCA_028823055.1 Sphingomonas bacterium | reverse complement strand
GCACGAACCCGCTCCGCGGGAGAGTCGCTTGGGGCGAGGTAGCGTAGTATTGTTCAGGCTTTGCGAGCGGCGATGTCGCCTTGCGACCGTGGAGTTCCTTCAACGGAAAGGAACTCACCATGGATGCCATCACTTCCCCGACCCCGAACAATTCTCTGCGCGAGCGTATGTTGCAGGACATGACGATGCGTGGCTTTGGGGAGCACACGCAGAAGGACTATATCCGGCACGTCCGATCATTTGCCGCGTTTCTCGGTCGGCCCCCCGATACGGCTACGATCGAAGACCTCCGGCGCTTTCAGATTGATCAGCATGAACGCGCCGTTGGTCCGGCAACAATCAATGGAGCCGTATCGGCACTGCGCTTCCTGTTCAGTATAACTCTCAAGCGACCGGAGATGGCGCTGGGGCTTGTCGTCGTTCGCTTCACACCCAAATTGCGGGTGGTTTTGAGCGTCGAGGAGACAGCGCGGCTGCTCGAGGCTGCTCCAGGCATCAAATACAAAGCAGCGCTCAGCGTCGCCTATGGCGCGGGCCTGCGCGTCTCGGAAGTTGCCCACCTCAAGGTCGATGACATCGACAGCACCCGGATGGTGATCCGCGTCGAGCAGGGCAAGGGACGCAAGGATCGCAACGCCATGCTTTCACCGCACCTGCTGGATTTGCTTCGTCAATGGTGGCGCGAAGGCAAGCGGCGGGGAGTAATGTTGCCACATGGCTGGCTGTTCCCCGGCCGCAACGGCACGGATCCGGTCTCAGCGCGCCAGTTGCATCGCGTCGTGCAGGAAGCGGCCGAGCGCGCCGAGATCCACAAGCGGGTAAGCCCGCACACATTGCGGCATTCGTTTGCCACTCACCTGCTCGAGCAGGGTGTCGATATCCGCGTCATTCAGGTCCTGCTGGGACACGTGAACATCAACACGACCGGCATCTATACTCAGGTTTCGAGCAAGACTATGCGGGCGGTGGCCAGTCCGCTCGACCAGATCGTTGCCGTGATGGAAGGCAGGGGCCCTCCCGGTTGAACCGGTGCGCACCTCACTCGAGGTCGCCGACATCTTCCGTAGCGCCGGGCCCGCCTATCGCGCAGCCCATGCCGGGCATCTGAGCCTTGGCCAGCTCAAGGTTATGACAGCGATCGCGAACTGCCGCACAGCCGCACTGGGCGGTCACGTCGAGGCCTGCGACGACTGCGGGCATTGGCGGATCGCCTACAACTCCTGCCGCAACCGGCACTGCCCCAAGTGTCAGGGCGCGGCCGCGCGCACCTGGCTGGCCGCGCGCGAGGCCGATCTGTTGCCGGTCGGTTACTTCCACGTCGTGTTCACCCTGCCTGCCGAGATCGCGGACATCGCCTTCCAGAACAAGGCGGTGGTCTATGATCTGCTGTTCCGCGCGGCTGCGGACACCATGCTGACCATCGCGGCCGATCCGAAACACCTCGACGCTCGCATCGGCATCACTGCCGTGCTGCACACATGGGGATCAGCGCTCACGCACCACCCGCATGTGCACATGATCGTGCCCGGCGGCGGCATCGCGCCGGACGGCACGCGGTGGATCTCCTCGCGCCCCGCCTTCCTGCTACCGGTACGCGTGCTGGGTGCGTTGTTCCGCCGGCTGTTCCTCACGCGCCTTCTGGCGTTGTTCGACGCTGGGAAGCTGGCCTTCTTCAACGCCTTGGCGGGCCTGGCCTCACGCAAGGCCTTCCTGCGGCATCTGTCGCCGATCCGGAAGAAGCGCTGGGTGGTATATGCCAAACCGCCCTTTGCCGGGCCGCAGGCGGTGCTGGCCTATCTCTCGCGCTACACGCACCGCGTTGCCATCTCGAACCGGCGGCTCATTGGCTTCGACGAGGCCGGAGTGACATTCCGGTACAAGGATTATCGCCGCGATAGTGCTGAACGCCAGCAGGTCATGACGTTGGCGACAGACGAGTTCATCCGCCGCTTCCTGATCCATGTCCTGCCGCGCGGCTTCCATCGCATCCGGCATTATGGCCTGCTCGCCAGTTCGACGCACAAGGAAGCTATGGCGCTCGCCCGCAGGCTGCTGGGCGTTGCTGCGCCGATCGAGGAATCCGAACCCGACGAGCCGCCCGATCATCGCCCGCCATGCCCATGTTGCGGCGGGCATATGACTATCGTCGAAACCTTCGCCCGCTGGTGCCAACCGCGCGCACCACCAACGCCAGCCTCACACGCCCGGAGACACGCGCCATGATCCGGCATGGCTCGATCTACATGACGGTCACGCTCATAGCGTCCTGGCCGACGACCGGGCGCATGCCCATCCCGGAATTAAAGCGGGCGCAGGACACGCTGATCCGTAAAACCACCGCTGCTAGCGGCCTAACGCGGCCCGAAATCACGCCGTTCCGCCCGATAGTCGCACTTCCGGCCCGGCAACGTCTACCCGCCAGAACCATCCCAAAGCCTATTTACCCATAGAGCAGCGCGTGGGGCCCGCGGGTTCCTGCACTGGAGGCTTTCGTACGCAAGCGCCCGAAACCCTTCACAACTTTCGCCGTTAGACGCTGCGGGCGCTAATGACCGCTCCTGCCGCAACCAGCCATTGCTGTCCCATTAAGCCCTCCCGCTGCAGCGCGCCAAATGTTTCGATGCAAGCGCATTCTGTTGCAGTTAGTTCAGACTGCGAGGCGCTTTCTGTGCTTTTCGATTGCGGCAATGACCTCACCCGAGAAGGGGAGATGCGTCTTTTCCTGCTCCCAAAGCCCGTCAAACCGCTCTACTGTTTCCTTCGCTGTCGAGATAACCAGATGCGACGGCAGCCGCGCTTTGTCGGCGATCGTCTCCAGTTCGCGGTAGGTGAAGGACTCCCATTCGCGGGACCGATGAAATTTGAGGGCGGCATCCTCCTCAGGGATATAGGCGACGGTTGAGAGAAGATCATATGCTGGCGCCAAGATAGGTCGGCGCTGATCGGGATAGGTCAGTGACCAGTTCTTCAGATGCATGTCACCATTGCCGATCAGCACGGAGTAGGTGAGCCGGCGGATGAATTCGACCGAGCTTGCCTCATCGGCTTCGATCGCGAGCACCGACAAAATTTGGCGGTAGCTCGCGTTCTCATATTTGTCGTCGGCATAGACGCCGTAGACTTGCGCGAAATCCTCGATGTGGACGGGTCCGGCATCGGTCCGGTCGAAACGGCGTATGGCATATGCCGACGCTCCGTATCGGGTGATCCCGTCGGGCAATCC